>CAZMTY010000074.1:0-2260 GCA_964569595.1 uncultured Muribaculaceae bacterium | reverse complement strand
ATGTGCTGGAGCAACATCGTGGTTTTGCCCACACCCCGTGCGCCAAGAATGGCGACAAGACGTGCATCCCATTCTATTTTTGGTTCAAGGTATCTGACAAACCGTGTGTCTGTATTGCGCAGCAGTTCCCTGTATTTCATTATTAGTTGTTCCATAATCGTGATGTTTGAGGCAAAGGTATAAAAAAGCACTGTAGAATGTGCATTTTTTCGCAAAAACGCACTATGGAATGTGCATTTTAACAGATAGTCATGATATTGCCGATCTCTTGAATCCATTGATATGCCGATCTTTCAGTCATTATCCTCTCCTATAACGATGAGTTGCACATCCGCCAACTTGCTCAATATTGAATTGGGCCTGACCGGCTCTCGGCAGATGCGGACAGCTGCAAGAAAATCAGTCCGCAGGCCTTGGCCAAACGGAGTATTCTCCAATCCGTTGTTTTGGGCATGCGCTACCCGTACAAGATATGCGAGATTCTTATGACAAAACTCAACAACATATTCAAATGAAAACAGCTCTTATCACCGGTATCACCGGTCAGGACGGCTCCTATTTGGCCGAATTTCTGTTGGAAAAGGGTTATGACGTACACGGCACCATACGCCGCTCGTCAGTCGATTACCGAGAACGCATAGCCCACATAGAGGGACACCCCAATTTTCACCTGCATTACGCCGATTTGGGTGACTCCATGAGTATTATTCAGGTAGTGAAAAAGGTACGCCCGGATGAAATATACAACCTTGCAGCGCAGAGCCATGTCCAGGTTTCTTTCGACTCTCCGGAATTTACTGCAGATGTGGACGCGACGGGCGTGCTCCGTGTCCTCGAAGCCGTGCGTCTGTGCGACCTGGCCGGGACCTGCCGCATCTATCAGGCATCCACGTCCGAGCTTTACGGAAAGGTGGTGGAAGTACCTCAGGACGAGCGTACTCCCTTTCATCCCTACAGCCCTTACGCCGTGGCCAAACTCTACGGCTACTGGATAGTGAAGGAATACCGCGAAGCCTACAACATGTTCTGCTGCTCCGGCATACTGTTCAATCACGAGAGCGAGCGCCGGGGAGAGACCTTCGTCACCCGGAAAATTACCTTGGCTGCCGCCCGAATAGCCCAGGGCAAGCAGGATAAGCTCCTGTTAGGCAACCTTTCTTCGCTGCGTGACTGGGGCTATGCCAAAGACTACGTGGAATGTATGTGGCTCATCCTGCAGAACGACAAGCCCGAAGATTACGTCATCGCCACAGGCGAACAGCATTCCGTGCGTGAGTTCTGCCAATTAGCCTTCCGCCACGTCGGCATCGAGCTGCGCTTCGAAGGAGAGGGTGAAAACGAGAAGGGTATAGATGTGAAAACCGGCAGGGTGCTCGTGGAGGTATCCCCCGATTTCTACCGCCCCACCGACGTGGTCAATCTCCTGGGCAATCCCGAAAAAGCCAAGCGTGAACTCGGCTGGAATCCACAGAAGACGACTTTCGAACAGCTCGTGAAACTGATGGTGGACGCCGATATGGCAAAAGTTGCAGTGGAAAGGGCCGGTGAGCGCGTGCGCACCAACTTGGCCGAATATCTCGAAAAAGGTATAGTGAAATGATGGAGAAAAACGCCAAAATATATGTGGCCGGGCACCGGGGAATGGTAGGCTCGGCCATTGTGCGGGAACTGCAGAGGCAGGGTTACACCAATATCATCACCCGCACGCACAGTGAGCTCGACCTCACCCGTCAGACCGATGTGGAACGTTTCTTTGCGGAAGAACGTCCCGAATATGTGTTCCTCGCGGCCGCAAAGGTGGGAGGCATAGTGGCCAACTCGTCTGCCTTGGCTGATTTCATGTACGAAAACATGATATTGGAGATGAACGTCATCCACTCAGCCTGGCGGAACGGCTGCAAGAAATTGGAGTTTCTCGGTTCGTCCTGCATCTACCCGCGCATGGCCCCTCAGCCCATGAAGGAGAGCTGCCTGCTTACCGGTGAATTGGAAAAGACCAACGAAGCCTACGCGCTGGCAAAGATTTCCGGACTGAAATACTGCGAATACCTCAACCGGCAGTACGGGACGGACTACATAAGCGTGATGCCGACCAATCTGTACGGGCCCAACGACAATTATCATCCCGAGCACAGCCACGTGCTGCCCGCCCTCATACGCCGTTTTCACGAGGCCAAGGAACAGGGGCTAAAGAGCGTAACCTGCTGGGGAGACGGCAGCCCGCTCCGCGAGTTCCTGTACGTGGACGACCTTGCCGAAC
>CAZMTY010000073.1:0-2315 GCA_964569595.1 uncultured Muribaculaceae bacterium | reverse complement strand
TTTCCTCATAACAATATATGTCTAAGCATTTCTTTATCATTTTTTCCTTGGTGAAGAGATCGAGGTATCTTTTCTCTGCACCTTCGGAATATTTCCTGTAAACAGTTTCGTTTTCCGTGACGGCATCAATCGCCTTTGCCAGTTCGCGGGCGTCGCCGGGAGTCACGTTCAGTCCGGAAACCCCGTGGGCATTTACCCAAGACACGCCCGACTGGGGGATATTGGTGGCGACCACGGGCTTGCCGCAGGACATGGCCTCAATCTGCACGATGCCGAAAGCCTCTGTCTTCTGCACGCTGCTCAGGCAGAACAGGTCGCAGGCTCCGTAGTAGGCAGGCAAATCTTCGTCGCTTACGTGGCCGAGCAGTTCCACTTTGCCGCGCAAATCCAGCTCTTCGATTTCCTTTTGCAGTTCGTCCCTGAGTTCCCCGGTTCCTCCGATAAGCACCACATAATCGTCTTTCAGGTATTTTGCGGCGGCAAGCAAATGGCGATATCCCTTGTAGGCAACCAGGCGGCCCAGCGAGAACACGATTTTTTTGTGGCCGTACTTGTTTCGTATGGCTTCGACTGCCTTGCTGTCCGGCTGCATCGCTTCCACTCCTATAGGCAGGCAGACCGTCTTGTCCTGTACTTTTTGCAAAGCTGGAGATTCGGCCAGGTAAACGGGTGTAGTTCCTATAATCCGCTCTGCGCGGTGCAACAGCCACGACTGCAGCGGCCGGTAGAGGCGCAAGAAGAATTTTTGTTTCTGTATGTCGCTGTGCCAATGCAGGATGACCCTACCCTTATAGCCGGACAGGAACAAGGCGAGGCAGGCCATGGGATCCGGGTGGTGCACGTGAATGATGTCATACTGCCTGCAGATTTTCCTCAAGGTGAAAATCATGGCCGGGGCTATCATGGTGGCGGCTGCCTTACACCATGTGTGGCAGCAGAGCACTCTTGCGTGCCCGTTTATCGTGACGATACGGCTACTACCCTGAATAGCAGCGCACAACATGTCGCAATCCACCCCTTGTCCGGACAAACCGACGGTCAGATCATACGCGACCTTCTCCACTCCGCCGCGTATGGGGTAAAACTTGCCCAACTGCAATATTTTCAGATTCTTCTTGTTCATAAAGCAGCTTGGTTTTGGGCCGTCAGTTCCTCATACAAACGTATATAGTCGGCATAGCGGTCTGCCTTGTCAAAGTGCTTCAAGGCATATTCGCGGCACAACGGCCGGTAATAGGCTTTGCCGCTCCCGATGACAGTACGGGCTGCTTCCAACAAACCGTTGACGTCTCCTTGTTCTACTACAAAACCTGTCTCCGGGGTTACAGACTCGACACTTCCCCCGGTCCGGTAAGTCACTACAGGAGTGCCGCAGGCTATGGACTCCAAATTGACAGTAGGGTAGTTGTCCTGCCAGGTGGCATTTATGAAAACATCTGCGGCCGAATACAGTCCGGCAAGCTCCTGTACGTTTTCCGTCCTGGAGATACCCACAATGTTGCCGGGCAGGCGTTTCTTCTCCCGGGGCTTGATACCTACAAGCACGATGACTTCATCTGCCTTCAGCAGTCCGGCCATGCGTATGAAGTCGTCCAAACCCTTTTCCCGACTCCAGATGCCGGCCACGCCCAAGAGTATATGCTTCCCTTCCAATCCGTATTTTGCGAGCACTTCCCGAGTATCGCAAACATTGAAAGTATCGGTATTGATGCCGTTGTGGATAACCCGGAAATCATAATCTTTCATGAAGGACTTCTGCATCTCGCTCATCATCCAGTCGGACACGGGGGCCATGACCAGTCTGTCTTTAGGCATGGAGGTGAAAGCCGCTTTCTTGTCCGCATAGTTGCGTGCGCTCCTGTCGAAAAGCAGGCTGGCGGGAAATTCCCTGCGTTGCGGGCATTGTCCGCAGCCCGTCTGCCACTTTTGACATCCGATATAGGAATAGCAGTAGCAGTGACCGGTATAAAGCCAGTTGTCGTGTACCGTCCATACCACGGGAATCTCGCAATGCGACAGGTAGTCGAAGAGCAGCTTATAGTTCAGGAAATAGCCGTGTATGTTGTGGATATGGATAATGTCGGGCTGTATTTCATCTATTTGTCTGACTAATTTGCGGGTCGCAGCCGTAGAAGCCAGTCCGTGCCGGTCGAACAGACGGGTTACCGCTCCGTGCCACGCCGTGCTCCATACTCCGCCAACGGGAACAATGTGCGAGCGGCAGGGCATGATGCCGTCACGTCCTTTCGCGTAGGCGATGTAGCTTTCCCAGCCATTCTGCATGGCCAGTTCGCCAATCTCCTGCACGATGCGCC
>CAZMTY010000072.1:0-2344 GCA_964569595.1 uncultured Muribaculaceae bacterium | reverse complement strand
TGGACATAGCAGGATCCGACATGGACTTTATCTATGCCATAAGCAAGAAGAACTGTCGCGTCTTTAAGAAGTTCATAAAGCGTGACGACCCGGTTTACAAAAGAGGCCGGGAGAAGTACGAGGAGCTGGCATTCCGGCTCTGGTGTCTGACCCCTCAAGTATCATAGCTATGGATATACTCTGCAAGGTAACCACTCATGGGCTCGTGCCGATGTATGACAGCGATCTCGACATGAAGAAGCGGTTGCGCGTCGGCTCGGTGGTACGTTGCAGAGTCAATTATGCCCGCAATTATGCGCATCACAAGAAATTCTTCGCCCTGGTGCGACTGACCTTTGACAACCTGCCCTCCAATCTTGCGGAGCGGTGGTGCATACATAACGAAGAAGATATGCTGCGCCGCTTCAAACGCGACCTTGGATATTACACATCCATTTACAACGAACTGGGAGAGCGCGAGATTGAATATCAGAGTATCTCTTTCGCCTCTATGGACCAGTACGAGTTCGAGCAGTTCTACAACCGGTGCATTGACCTTGTCATGCACAGGTACATTCAGGGCCTCGGACGAGAAGATTTACTCACCGAAATAGACAATTTCAAATGAGCACGGCTCTACAACATAGACTGAAAGTTCAACCATACGCCTACCAACTTGACGGGATCCGTTTCGGGCTGGATAACGCGACACGGACGACATGGGGCTACCTTCTCGGCATGGGAGTACACCAGGTCGCAATAGTCAATTACGAAAGCCTACGGAAGTACTTCGTATGGGACATAAAGGGAGGAAAGCATTTCCGGCTCAAGGACGTTGTATTCTGCCCGCAGATAAAGCTCTTCAAGAGTATTATCATAGATGAGTCGCATCGCGTGAAAGATCCGGGTGCGCAACAGTCAATCTTCACGAAAGGACTGTCCACCGGCAAGGAGTGGGTCTGACACTCACCGCAGCATCCGATGTGGCGTTCGCGGAGGTGGCATGGACCTATGCCGATTGTTGCCAATGCGAGGATAGGGCGCATAGGATAGGGCAGAAGAATAATGTGACGTGCTACTACCTGCTTGGGCAGGAGACAATCGACAGCACCATCTATTCGCTCATCCACAGGAAGAAATCAATCGCGGCCGAGATAATGGGTTCCGACGATGACATCCCGACCGATGAGATGTACTTCGATGAACTTGTACAATCATTCCTTGAAAACAATAACAACTCACAATACAATGAGAAAAGTTGATTTAGCCGAGTATGTAGTCTTGATGGCAGATATACCCAAGACACATGCAATCAAATTTGTTGATCACATACTCACTATCCTCAGTGATACGCTGTCCCAAGGGGAGTCTATCTACTTGCGTGGGTTCGGCACACTCAAGCCCGTTACACACAAGGCACATGTCGGACATGACTTCAAGCGTTCCAGGAAGATACATATCCCTGCACGGAGAATAGTGAAGTTCATCCCAAGTGAGAAACTCATTGCACGTCTTAACAAAGGGAGGAATAACAGCCATGGAGTTAAGTAAGGTTTTGGCAACGCTTAAGGCCCGGAAGGCCCGGAAGTCACCCGGTAACGAGGAACACCGCCTGCAATGCGCCTGTGTGCAGTGGTTCGCAGTGCAATACCCGGAACTCCGGGGGAGGCTGTTTGCCGTGCCTAACGGAGGCCGCAGGGACGCTGTGACAGGCGCGAAGCTCCGGGCCGAAGGAGTGCTTGCAGGAGTGGCAGACCTTATCCTGCTAAAGCGCAACAGCCAATACGGGGCACTTCTCATAGAGATGAAAACCCCGAAAGGACGGCAGTCCGAATCGCAGAAAGAATGGGAACAATCCGTATGCTCCCGGGACGAATACCGATACGTGATATGCCGCTCACTGGAGGAGTTTATCAGTGCGGTAGAGGAATACATAAAACTGTAAAATATATGACAGACAAGATTAAGATTTTCGAAAATGCCCAGTTCGGGCAAATCAGGACTTCCAAGACGGAAAGCGGGGAGCCGTTGTTTTGTCTTGCGGACATTTGTAAAGCACTTGGCCTGCAAGCAGCGAAAGTGAAATTAAGGCTCTCTGAGAGGGGTGTTCATCAAATTCACACCCCTACTTATAACCAACATGGAGCAGAGGTAGTGCAAGGTTTAAATTTTATTACCGAACCCAACCTCTATAAGTGCATCTTCAATAGCCGAAAGAAAGAAGCCGAGCAGTTCCAAGATTGGGTATGTGGGGAAATACTTCCCTCTATCCGCAAATCAGGCGGCTACATGGCGGCGAGGGCTGACGAGAGCCCCGAGGACATCATGGCGAGAGCGTTGGTAATAGCTCAGGAGACTATCAACA
>CAZMTY010000071.1:0-2433 GCA_964569595.1 uncultured Muribaculaceae bacterium | reverse complement strand
TACGGCTCTTGGCGAGCCCTGCCACCTCGTCCAGCAAGGGTTTGAACAGCAGGTGTGCAAACGCATCCGCTTCCGCCTTGTTCACGGAGGACAGGCGGTTCTCTCCCAGATAGGCGTTCTGGAATCCTGCGATGTCCTCGATATGGGTTCCCTTGCCTGCCACCATAGTCATGAACTCCTTGAGTGAAAGCATGGAGTCCTGCATGGCTTCCCAGGACTGATACCAGCCGCTGCGCATACGCTGCTCGTAGCGGTCACGCACAAGGGCCTGTTCGCGCATCTCGGGGCTGCCGTCCCTGTAGAGCACGTCATTAGAGTACTGACCCACTCCCAGCTCGTACTGCATGGCAGTGTCGGCTGCCTGTGCAAGGATGCCTCCGGGGTTGCCCTCACGCAGGTTCTGATAGCTCCGCCACAGGATATAACGCAGTTCGTTATCCGTCAGGGTCGCGCCCTTGAATCCCGGCAATCCCAGCTTGTCGAACATCTGAGCGAAGAAGTCCTTAATCTTCTGCCACCATGATGATTTCTTGGCCTGCTCGAAGTTCGTTTTCTCTGCAAGGGACGCAAGGTATTCTTCGGTTGCTGTGCGGGAGTTCCAGCCGTTCTTGCTCGCCAGGGCTACAATGCTCCTGCGCACCTTCGGTGCCGCGTTCTCGAACACGTTATCAAGGAAGGTGTTGAAGTTCTCTCCGAACAGCTGACGCAATCCATAGTGCGCCACTGCCTCATGCAGCAGAGTCTGCACGGCATCTGCGACATTGGCATTGTTCGGAATCACAACCGTTATCTTCCCTGTCTGAGGGTTATAGAATCCTTTCGCAGTGGCATCCTTACCCTCCAAGCCGCTCACCGAAGTGACGACTTCCACGTTAGGCAGGTTCAGTTTCTCCGCCAGCTCGGTCACCTGCTTTGCCATCTCATTGCGCCCGGACAGGGTGTCGGGGGTTATGGATTCGGGGGCCTTTTGCTCGTTAGTGGTGGTATTGTCTTGTGAATTTTCCTCTGCATTGTCTTGCAAAATTGAAAGTAACCGCTTATCTTTGATGTCAGACAAAGGGGAGTTTTGACCGATAGCTACGGGTTTTGAAATCCCGTTAAGGCTATCAATCAAAGTTCCCTTTTCTATTTCTGTAAGGATATGGTCATAATAATACTGGCCATTCTTCACGCCAATAGTAAGGCGAACCGTATAATCTTCACCTCCAATCTTTAATCCGGCTACATAATAACGATAACTCTCATATTTGTCATTTCCCTTTTCGTTGGCTTGTTCGGCTATGAAAATGGAGTTCTCAATTAATTGAGGTATGGCAACGAAAGATTTTAAATGTGCTTCATCGCGTTCACCGTGCGAAGTCACCTTGTCTACACCAATTCTTGACAAATTTATGTTATCTCCTGTATACTTGTTGGTATACGTACCGCGTAGATTGTCCTTTATCCACCGCTTGGCACTATCCCGATTCAGCTCGTACTTCCCCTGATACTCGTTCCCCTCAATCACCACAGGCTCACTATCACGCAACTTCTCGATGCGTGTCCGCTTGTCGGTATTCGCCTGACTACCGATTTGGAACCTAATACCAAGTTCTTGCGTCGCCTCTGAGACTATCTGCTTGCGCTGCTCCTGATTCCCATTTTCATAGAAACGCACAGGAATACCACGGCTTTCCAGCTGGCTGATAAGTGCCGCGTCAGTTCCTTCCGGCACTACCGCAAGACGCACCTCGTTAAAGCCCACCGCCCTGCGGGGCTTGGCCTCGAAGTAACGTGCGCTCATCTTCTGGATGTCCTTGACGATGTCGGCAATCTCGTCTGCAATCTCCATCGTCATTTTCGGATATATGCTGTGCAGGTAGTTGTATATCCCTCTCGGCGTATGTGATTTCGCAACGGCATCCGTGATGTTGTTAATCATGTCCATCTTGTCACCAAACTTCTTCTCACGGTCGGTCGGGATGTCTATGGCCGATAACCTGTCGTCTATCGCCTGACGCTCCGCCCTTATCTGCTCGTCATCAACCTCCCTGATGCGCTCGCGGGCTGCTTCGCGTATCTCCGCGATTGACCCGTATTCTCCTTGTGCAGCACCGAAAATACTACCGTTGAAGAGTCCGCTACCACCTCTCTCCGCCTGACGTTGCATAGCCTTAACCACATTATCCAGCGTCACTTCGTCATACAACGATTCCCACGCCCTGCGGTTGCCGCTCGGGGTGAAGGGGTCACGCTCATTGCGGATACCCTCTTTCTCTATGATGCCGTCAAAGACAGATTCAAGCCACTTGCGATATGCGGGGTCGTTACTGTCTACAAGCTCATCCAGCTTGTCTCTCATGGCATACTTGTCCACTTCCATGAGATTGCCCGACTCCTTGAGGGTGTATCAAAATGAGAAATTTTTGATGCCCCTCTTTTTTACGTTTTGTC
>CAZMTY010000070.1:0-2476 GCA_964569595.1 uncultured Muribaculaceae bacterium | reverse complement strand
CTGCCCATGGCATATTCCGGACGCTTCGTTGCCGAGAATGAAGGCGGCGAGGGCCTCTGCAAAATCATCGTAGGCGCGAAATACCATGAGGTGCTCGGCGTACACATGTTAGGCAATCCCTGCTCCGAAATCATCCAGAGCGCCTGCATGGCCATAGAAATGGAAATGACCGTGGAGCAGCTCAAGGAAGTGGTCTTCCCCCACCCCACCGTGTCGGAGATTATCAAAGAAACCGCATTTACCCTGTGAAACAACACGAAAGACATAAAATCACAATAAACCATGCCCAAATCAATCTACATTGACCCTAACACCACACTACGCCCCGAGGAACACGAGATAGTATTCCCCAAGGTACCTGTGATGCAGTACAAAAAAAGCATAGCCCAGGAACTCGAGGAAGGCAACTTCACGAAGGAAGACCTTGTACGGATCTACCATGACATGTTCGTAATCAGGGAGTTCGAGACGATGCTCAACCTTGTTAAGACCACTGGAGGATACAACGGAGTGGCCTATAACAACCCCGGTCCCGCCCACCTTTCCATGGGACAGGAAGCGGCTGCGGTAGGAATGGCCTACAATCTCGACACGGATGACTTCATCTTCGGTTCCCACCGTTCTCACGGCGAAATCCTCGCGAAGGGACTGCGTTCCATAGAGATTCTGCCCGAGGCGGAACTCGAGAAGATTATGAACGAGTTCTGGGACGGGGCAACGGTGGCTGTGGCAAAGAAGGGATTCAAGGGCACTACCAAGGAACTCGGAATCCGCTTCCTCCTCTACGGTGCAATGGCTGAAATTTTCGCCCGCACCACCGGATTCAACAAGGGACTCGGCGGATCCATGCACACCTTCTTTACACCTTTCGGCATTTATCCCAACAACGCCATAGTGGGTGGCTCAGGTGCCATAGCCGTGGGTGCTGCCCTCTACAAGAAGGTCAACCGCAAGAAAGGAATAGTAGTGGCCAACATAGGCGACGGCGCCATGGCCCGCGGACCCGTACTCGAAGGCATGACCTTCGCCTCAATGGACCAGTTCAAGACCCTCTGGGAAGGCGACATGAAGGGCGGACTCCCCGTCCTGTTCAGCGTAATGAACAACCAGTACGCCATGGGCGGACAGACCCGCGGAGAGACGATGGGCTACACCTATCCCGCCCGTCTCGGCGCCGGATTCAATCCTGAGTCCATGCATGCCGAGCGCGTGAACGGCTACGACCCTCTCGCAGTCATCGACGCTTTCCACCGCAAGAAGACCCTGCTCGAGAAAAAGGAAGGCCCCTGCCTGCTCGACATCGTCACCTACCGTTACAGCGGACACTCCCCCAGCGACCAGTCCTCATACCGCACCAAGGAGGAAATCGAGGCTTGGGAAAGGGAGGACTGCATCGTGGCTTACGGCAAGAAACTCATCGAAGCCGGAATCGCTGACGATAAGCAGCTTGAGGACATACAGAAGCAGGTCAAGGAGCTGATTTTCGATTGCTACAAGTTGGCTATCGATATCGAAGTCTCACCCCGCATGGACCTCACCAAGCAAAGCGAACTGCTCGGCGACATGATGTTCTCCAACCAGAGCATCGACTCTCTGAGCGACGCCAAGCCCGATGTGCTCATGCCCATTGAGGATAATCCCCGCGTAAAGCAGATTGCAGGCAAGGAGAGGTTCTATCTCGACAAGAACGGCAAGCCCGTCAGCAAGATGAAGACCTACAACATCCGCGACGGCATTTTCGAAGCCGTAATCGACAGGTTTTACAAGGATGCATCCCTCACTGCCTACGGTGAAGAAAACCGGGAATGGGGCGGAGCCTTTGCAGTTTATCGTGGACTCACAGAAGCCCTGCCCTGGCACCGCCTGTTCAACTCACCCATAGCCGAGGCTGCAATCGTCGGAACCGCCATAGGTTACGCCATGTGCGGAGGCCGTGTGATTCCTGAAATCATGTACTGCGACTTCCTCGGATGCTGCGGCGACGAGGTATTCAACCAGCTGCCCAAGTGGCAGGCCATGTCCGGCAATATCCTCAAGATGCCGGTGGTGGTGCGCGTCTCCGTAGGTTCGAAGTACGGCGCCCAGCACTCCCAGGACTGGACCTCTCTCTGCACCCATATCCCGGGTCTGAAGGTCGTGTTCCCCGCTACCCCCTACGATGCCAAGGGCCTCATGAACTCGGCTCTGCAGGGCACTGACCCCGTAATCTACTTCGAGAGCCAGCGCATCTACGACATGGGCGAGCAATTCCACGAAGGAGGCGTTCCCGAGGGCTACTACGAGATTCCTATCGGAGAACCTGACGTAAAGCGCGAGGGCAAGGACGTTACCTTCCTCACCGTAGGAGCCACCCTTTACCGTGCGCTCAAGGCGGCCTATATGCTGAAAGAGAAGTACGGAATGGAGGCCGAGGTAATCGACGCACGTTCCCTCGTTCCCTTCAACTACGAGAAAGTGCTCGAGTCAGTGAAGAAGA
>CAZMTY010000069.1:0-2666 GCA_964569595.1 uncultured Muribaculaceae bacterium | reverse complement strand
ACATAAAAACACAACTTGCGCACCCCAATCGGAGTACGCAAGATTACAAATTTTTATTATGACGTATTTGCAGGTTTCTTTTTCCTGCTTAGTCAAGCCTCAACTGAGGGTCGAACTTGACTGTCCCTCTACTCCACCAGCCCTCTGCTGCGGAGCATGGCGTCGGCCTGAGGCTCTCTGCCCATGAACTCTTTGTAGAGAACCATGGGCTCCTCGGAACCTCCCTTCTCGAGGAAGGTCCTCCTGAACTTGCCCGCGAGTTCAATGTCCCAGGTTCCATTGGGAGAGTTCTGGAAGGCGCTGAAAGCATCCTTGTCGAGAACCTCGGCCCAGAGGTAACCGTAGTAACCCGCAGCATAGCCGCTTGAGAAGATGTGATTGAAGTATGTGGTGCGGTAACGGAAGGTAATTTCGGGGATAAGCCCTATCTCCTCGCTCACTGCGTTCTCGAAAGCCTCAATATCAATACCGTCAACGCTCTGGAGCTCATGCCATTTCATATCGAGAATGGCGGCGGCACAGAGTTCCGTGGTCATGAATCCCTGATTGAATTTCAGGGAGTTGTTGATCTTCTCGACGAGTTCCACAGGAATCACCTCACCGGCGGAATTCCTGGCATAAACCGCGAGGAGCTGGGGCTCGAAAGCCCAGTTCTCGTTGAACTGCGAGAACATCTCCACGAAATCGCGAGTCACGTTGGTTCCGCTGACGGAAGGATAGCTACACTTGGAAAGCAGGCCGTGGAGCGCGTGGCCGTACTCGTGGAATACGGTCTGCACCTCGTCTATGCTGAGGTCCCGGGACATATTGCCCACATTCACGATAATGGGACGCACGTCATTGCCGTCGGCATCGACATACTGGTCACGGATATTGCTCATCCACGCGCCTCCCCTCTTGCTCTCGCGGGGGAAGTAGTCGGTGGTGAAAATACCCAGGAGCGAACCGTCGGCATCGCTTATCCTGTAGGTCCTGACCTCGGGATTGTACACGGGCACGTTCTCGAGTTCCTCGGCGGTGATGCCGTAGAGGGTACGGGCTGCCAGGAAGATTCCGCGACGCACGTTGTCTATGTTGAAATAGCTGCGCACTTCGTTCTCGTCAAGGTCATATTTCTCCTTGCGGACCTTCTCGGCATAGTACCACCAGTCCCAAGGCTCTATCTTCGAGCCCTCGGGCAAAAGGCCCTCCTCTATCTCGCGGTCCATAATCGCCTGCATGTCGGCGAGTTCCTCGCTGGCCTTGGCCACTGCAGCCTGCATAATGCCGTCGAGGAAGCTGTCCACGGTCTCGGGGTTCGCCGCCATCTTGTCGGAAAGGATATAGGCTGCCGGGCTGTCGTAGCCGAGAATATTCGCCTTCTCTATGCGCAGGGCCATCACCTCAAGAATGAGCTGCTTGTTGTCGTACTCGTTATTGCGGTTGCCACGCGAAGTGTACGCTTCATTGTACTGGCGGCGAAGTTCGCGGTCCTCGGTGTAGGTCATCTTCTCGGGATAGGCCGATACGCTGAAGCCGAACTGTCTGCTGAAATCGTTGGACTCTGCCAGAATATTGTTTCCTATGACCTGCACCTTGGCAGCCATTTCGGTGTTGATCTCGCGAAGACGCGCCTGGCTCTCCTCGGGCAGGTCGACTCCATTGCGCAGGAAACTCTCATAGCACTTCTTCAGCACCACCTGCTGCTCCCTCGTAAGTTCGCTCTGGTCAGCCTCATAGACTGCCGCTACACGGTTGTAGAGGGCCTTGTTGAAGGAGATGTTGTCGCTGTGGCTGCTCATCAGGGGTATTGCCTGCTCCACCACCGCATCGAGGGCATCGCTGCGGTCGGTCTCGCTGACATTGTACAATACGCCCGCGACCTTCATAAGCAGTCTGCCCGAAAGCTCGAACGGAACGATAGTGTTCTCGAATGTAGGCTCGTCAGGATTGGAAATAATAGCCTGAATCTCGGCCTCGTGCTCCTCGATTCCCTTCTGGAGGGCGGGAATGTAGTCCGTAGTCTCTATCCTGTCGAAAGGAGGGATGCCGTAGGGGGTATCCCACTCGACCAGGAAGGGGTTTTTCTCGCTGCATGCTGTCATGACCAATGCAAGAGTCAATAAAGAAATCAACTTTGAGTTCATCGTGATGCTAACCTTAAATTATACTAAACGCGTTATTCCACCACAATATCGTCAATATTATTGACAGTTATCTGTATTCTCCCCTGATAAAGTGTAAGAATTCCCGTAACACTGATACTGCTTTCGCCCGAAAGCACCGCTTCGGGTATCTCGGTGTCCGCAAAACGGCTGTAACCGCTCGTGCGCACCTGCACGCAAGTACCTCCGCTGCCCTGCTCGGTGGAGAAATACTGGCTCACCGAATAGGCCGCCCTTTCTATACCATCGTAAGACTTGCCAGTCACGGAGTTGACCTTATCCCTGTAGTCACCCACAGTGCCGTAGTTGTAGTCCCCGGAATTGCCGATATTGACATCATCCCAGATTCCGGACTCGAGGTACTCGCTCATCTTCTCTTCCGACATGGCCCAGGTCGTGACCCCGGTGTCGGCACCTGAAATGAAGATGCGGTTGGACGACAGTGTCTTATCCTTGTTGGAATCCAGATACAGCAGGACAAAAACCTCATAGAGAGTACCGCCGTAGGAAGAGTCATACCAG
>CAZMTY010000068.1:0-2796 GCA_964569595.1 uncultured Muribaculaceae bacterium | reverse complement strand
GACCTGCACCTTGCCTTCTTCATCGGGCATATTGTAAAGCAGAAATTGTATTTCGTTTGCCATGTTCCTTATTCCTCGTTAAATTGCAGGCTGTCAACCTGCCTCATTACCTTTCCTCAAATCTGCGGATTTCAGCAAATTATTCGGTGGCGTCTTCTTGTATTCTTCCATTCGGGCATAAATTCCTCCTCAGTTATGACACATAGTCAATCTTGATGTCGCAACACTCCCGGCTGAAAGACTGCTGCACTTTTCCCTAATTTCATCACAAGTCACAGCCACGGAGAACTTCCCCACGCTTTCTTTATTCTGAAAACTACCGACAACTACATTTAAGTTTTTCATCTTGTCTATTTGGGCGGAAATTTAGTGTTTTTTTAGCGAACGACAATTCCAGACACGCAACCCCCACTTCCTCTCCTCTATTCGTCAGGGTCAAAATCCCGCTAATGGACCGCGATCCCAGGAAAAATTTGGGGCAGGTGCGAAAACCTCTGACAGGAGGCGCAGGGGCTTAGGACAAAGGCGAGAGAGGTAGCCCAAGTCGGTTTTGGGCCACCCCTCACTCATTCAATCTCCCCATGCGGTAAAACCGGCCTGAGCCTTACTTGATATAGACGGAGATTTCCGTACCCGATTCCTTCAGGGCCTTCGCCAGAATATCGCAATACAGCCTCGCTCCCTTCTCGAAGGTATGCACTCCGTCCGCAAAATACTCTCCCTGGACCGCTTCCTTGTCCATACCCTCGTACTCCCTGGCGGCGAGTTCGTTGAAATTGATGTAGCTAACCCCTTCCTGCAAGGCAACTTCCTCACACCATGCGTTGTAACTGTCGTCATAACGCCTCAGCTTCTCTCCGTCCCAACTGTTGAGAGGAGTGGGCGAAAGGACTATGGGAATCGCACCACGCATCTTCGCCTGACGTATCATCCTGCGTATATAGTGCCCGTAGGAATATACGGTTTCCGGAGCCCCGTTCTTTTCCATAACCACGACCTGCGGCTCGTCGGAGGTTCCGCTGACAGTTCCCCTTGCGCGTCCGGTGTTGAGAGGAGAGCGGTCGTTGTGTCCGAACTGTATAAGCACGAAATCCCCCTCCCGTATCCTGTCACGCACTTCCGGCCACCTGTTGTCGAAGAAAGTGCGGCTGCTCAGTCCGCTCACGGCGGCATTCTCCACCGTAGCCCCGTCAACGTATTCGCCGAAGAAACTTCCCCAACCCCACTGGCCGTTGTCACCCGTGCCGCGTCCGTTCATGCAAGTGGAGTCTCCTCCGAGGAAGATCATGGGCTTGCCCTCCTCCCTCTGCGTCACGTAAGTCGGTCCGGGTCTGACGGAAGCCTCACGCCAGGCCCTCTGGTTTTCGTATAATTTGAGAATTTCGCCGGCCGCGAGTATCACCGGACCATAGCCGTGCGCCGCATACACGCTCACAGGCCTGTTTTCATAGAAGGTATTGGTCCATCCCAAGCCTGTACCCACACAGGTGTTCTCCACCTGACCGAGCTGATTGACCTGCGTGGCCACGCCGTTCCATCCCGAAATGGCTATATCCTGATAGGCAGTACGGTCTATCCATCCCTTGTTCACAGCATGGGCTATGCAGTAAACGTACATGGCGCTGGCGCTGGTTTCGAGATAGGATTCGGTCTTGTCGAGCAGCTGGTGCCAGAGTCCGTTCGGAGCCTGATAGGGAGCGACCCCGTCGATAAGGCTCTTGAGGAGCGCGAGAACCTCGTCCCGCCCCTGTATGTTCTCCGGCAGCACATCGAGCACGTCGCAGAGGGTCAGCATGGCCCAGCCGTTGGCCCTCGCCCAGTGATACGAGGGGTGGACCTCCATTCCCTCAATCCAGCCATGCTTGTAGAGATTCATTTCAGGCACCCAGAGATATTTCCGGAAGAGAAGGACCTGGTTCACGGCTTCGTTGTAGAATTTCTGGGTCAGGTCGCCGCGCTCCCTCTGGCTCAGCAGGGCGCGGTAGGCAATGGGGGTGATGCCCATGTACATATCGTCCAGCCATACCGAATTCCTCGCGGGTCTGTTGCGTGCGAGTATGCCGTCCCCGAGCCTGTATTCAGTGTACATCACGAAGTTGAACCAGTTGTCGAGCAGCGGACGGAAGTCCCGGCTTCTTTCGGGGTCCGCAAGAGTCGCCTTTATCATGGCAGCGGTCATGGAGCCGCAGTCATCCAGCCACTTGGGCTTGTACAGCGGCACGAGTCTCATGCTGTAGCCCGTCTCGTCGTAGTACTCCCTCACGGGCTGGTAGCAGCTGCCTATCAGCTTGAGCCTGTCGTAAACGTAATCGGCATATTTTCCCTCTCCGGTAACTTCGGAGGCAAGCAGCAGTCCCGAGTAGGTCACGCCCCATTCGTAGGTATTGATGCCGAAGTCACCTTTCTGGAAACTGCTGTTTTCGTCAATTTCCCCAAGGTCCCGTATGACCTTGCCATTCCCGTCCACCACTGCGGCCGGGGTACAGGCATCGATGTAGTTGAAGACTCTGTCCAATACTTCCCTGACACTTTCCGAGGGGTCTGGCCTTTCAGGCCGCCTGTCCTGTGCGGCGACAGAGAACGCAGTCATGGCCACGGCTGCCGCAACAATGATTGACAAACTGATTTTTCTTGACATAGATAGGTTATTATTTGGTGTTATTCCGATTCCGGCGTATCCTTACAAATTTAAGCATTCCCGCGCGATAAACCGTGCGGTATTATACGCATATCCGCCACAGGACAGCATTTCCCCTGTGGTCCGTACTTCCGGCCCCGCTCGTAACAGCTTGGCCC
>CAZMTY010000067.1:0-2817 GCA_964569595.1 uncultured Muribaculaceae bacterium | reverse complement strand
CGTCATCATAATAATACAGGTCGCTCGGTACCACTTCGCCCCGTACCCATCCCGGAACTCTGATTTTCAGGGCAAACACTCCGGCCTTGTTTTGTTTCACCGTCACCGCCACATCGCCGTTCCAGGGATAAAGAGTCTGCTGCTCCAATACGACGGACTTGCCGTCCACTTCAATCTCCGCCTCGTTACCCATAAAAAGGTTGACATACACGCTCTTGTCTTTCACGGCATACACATAACCCGGCAAGGAAGGGATGAAGCGACAGATGTTCGACGGGCAACAGGCGCAACCGAACCACGCCTCCCTCTGATGCTGCCCGCGGCTCTCCAGCGGGTTGGGATAGAAGAAAGAACCCCCGTCCAGCGAAACGCCGGAAATCACACCATTATATAAGGTGCGTTCCAATACGTCATAATATTTGGATTCTCCATGCAACAGGAACAGACGGTGGTTGACATAAACGTTGCCAATGGCTGCACAAGTCTCGCAATAGGCCGTCATGTTGGGCAACTCGTAGTTGGCGCCAAAAGCCTCTCCGTGGGCTGTTGCCCCGATGCCGCCGGTAATGTAGTATTTCTTGCCCACGATGTTTTCCCAGATACGGTCAATGGCATGAATATATGCCGTGTCGCCAGTAAGTGCGGCCACGTCCGCCATACCTGCATACATATAGGCGGCTCTCACGGCATGCCCTACGGCCTCATCCTGCTCCACCACCGGCAAGTGTGCCTGGCTGTAGGCATCACGGCGCGAGGTATGCCCCCTCTGGTCGAGGAAGAAGCGGGCTTGATCCAGATACTTGCGCTCACCAGTCACCAAATAGAGGCGCACCAATGCCATCTCGGCAATCTGATGTCCCGGCACTAATTTCAGTTGCCCTTCTCCAGGCCCGATATTCCGGATCACACAGTCGGCATAGCGGATGGCAATGTCCAGGAAATTGCGTTTCCCCGTAGCCTGATAATAAGCCACGGCTCCTTCCACCATGTGCCCCAAATTATAAAATTCATGACTCAGTTCTTCGACTTTCTCCCAACGCTGACTGCCCGCCCACTCGTGCGGATGCTTCGGGTTCATCGTGCGGGCGGTAAAGAGGTAACCGTCCGGTTCCTGAGCCTGTGCCACGATAACCAGCACACTGTCGATATAGTTTTCCAGTTGCTTGTCGGGATAGATCTGCAACAGATAGCCGGCTCCCTCGATAGTCTTGTACACATCCGTATCGTCGAACGGGAAACCGTCCACTTTATAACCCTCGTCCGGATGCGCTGCACGGACAAAGTTCTCATAACGTCCGCTTTCCTCGCATTTGCTGAAAGCCAAAGGTATAGTCACCTCCCGGCTGGCATTCAGGCGCTGCCCCCAGAAACCGCCGGTGACCTTGACAGAAGTAAAAGGTACGGGAGAGTACTGGTAACCGCCAGACACTTCCTGTGCCTGCGTACCGCATACCATGATGCTGCAGAACAGCATGCTCAACGTTATTTTCTTCATAATCTTTACAATACTTGTTCGCAAACGACAAATTTAACAAAATCCTGAAAAGCTTCACAAGTAATCATTCGGCCCCATCTTTAGATAAAGCTCAAAACTTTGTTTTAAATTTGTGACTATGGAAAACTTGGTAGAAAGAGCCAGGAAAATTGCAGCAGATGTCCTTAAAGACCAGACCCGTTACGACGGCACCCCTTTCATCGGGCATGCCGACAACGTGGCCCGCATAGTGGAGGATGAGATAGGACTCGCCGAATCGTGCGTGGCGGCGGTGTACCTGCATGAAGCCACCCGGGAACATAACGACATAGACCTCAGCGCTTTTCCTGAAGATATACGAACCATAGCGGACGGGCTGAATAAGATTTCCACGATCAAGCCCAAGGACACCCGCCTTGAGGCCGAGAACTATAAACGCCTCATAGTCCGCTATTGCACAGACCCGAGGGCCATAGTGCTCAAGATTGCCGACAGACTCGAGGTCATGAGGAGCCTGAGTATGTTTCCCAAGAGTTCACGGGAACAAAAACTCTTGGAAACCACCATGTTGTACATGCCAATAGCTCATCAGCTCGGGCTGTACAATATCAATAACGAATTGGGGAATATCTACCTGCGCTACTGCGAACCGGAGCAATACAGGACTATCAACAATAAACTCAAGGCTACGGAAAAAGACAGGGAGGAGCTCATGGCCGATTTCATCAAGCCCTTGGAGCAGAAACTCTCTGAAGCGAACATCAAGTACAAACTAAAAGTTCGCACCAAGAGCGCCTTTTCCATATATCGGAAGATGATACTGCAAAAGGTGCCTTTCGAGGGCGTACACGACGTGTTTGCCATACGCTTTATCATCGATTGCGAGGATGATCCGAAGAAAGAAAAAGAACTGTGTTGGGATGTATATTCCTATGTAACTTCAGAATACAAGCCTGACCTCTCGAGATATCGCGACTGGCTCACCACTCCCCGCCCCAACGGCTACGAATCCCTGCACATAACGGTCGAAAACAAGCACGGACAATCACTCGAGGTGCAGATACGCACAAAACGCATGGACATAGAGGCGGAGAGCGGAAAGGCAGCACATTGGGCTTACAAGGGTGTACGCCATGAGGCTTCGATAGACAGGTGGCTGCAGTCGGTGCGGGATTCCTTGGAACATCCCCTGGAAGAGAGTCCGGAACATCTGCCGAGCCTGCCTCACAAAGAGGTCTTCGTTTTCACTCCTACCGGGGAACTGAGAATACTTCAGGCCGGGTCATCCGTCCTGGACTTCGCTTTCAATATCCACTCCAACCTCGGCTGCCGCTGCACAGGAG
>CAZMTY010000066.1:0-3726 GCA_964569595.1 uncultured Muribaculaceae bacterium | reverse complement strand
CTGAAGTGCTTAATGTAGACGAGTTTTCAGGATATGAGGAGATGCTCCTTTCCGACGAGTGGTTTGCAGGCGGAGTGAGTCACAAGGGTAAGAACGGTACTTTCGCCATGATACTCCACGAACACGACAAATACAACGGTTCCCTCAGAGCCAGAAAGTCCTTTTTTGCATTCGGCAATAGAATCATAGCCCTTGGTTCCGGTCTTGAAAACGCCCTCGAAGGCTCGGAATTGCACACTACCCTGTTCCAGAACAGCCTGCCGGACAGCGAGATAGACTCACCCCGGATCGAAAGCCTTGGCGAGAACATGGAGATCCTGACCGACCGCTTTGGCAACGCCTACTTCGTCAAGGATGCCAAAGTCGTTTCAAGCAAGGAACTGCAGCATTCCTTCCATGAGGAAACGATGGCTCCCACAGAGGGTCGGTTTGAAAAGGCATACATAGACCACGGCTCGGTGGTAAGCGATGGCAGATATGAATACCTCACCGTCATCCATGCCAGTCCTGAAGAAATAAGCGTATACAGCGAAGAATTGCCATACGAAGTGTTGAAATGCGACAATTCGGCTCATATCGTCAAGGACAGGATTAGCGGAATCACAGCCCTTGCCTTTTTCGAAGGGACAGAAGGAGCTGACGGTACCTTAATCAAGGAGGCAAGCCCTTCGATAATTATGTACAGCACTGAGGGAGACGAACTCACTCTCAGTGTCAGCAATCCTGACCTTGCCCTATATCGTGGGCCGAGCGATGAAATTTTCGATTCTCAAGGAAAACGCATAGAACGCAGCGTATACGGACGCACTTGGGTAGACAATCCTTGTGGAGAAGTGAGCGTAAGCTTAGTGCTGGACAAGGAATGGGTCGTGAAGGATGAAAACGGCACCGAGTTGAAGGCAACTGTGGCAAACGGCAGAACGGAGCTAGTCATCACGACGGAAGAAGGAAGGACGGAAGAATTCACATTGACTGCGATAAATCCTGAAAGACAATGATAATCAATAATAACAAACATTATGTACAACAAGGTCAAAGCTCTGATTTGTCTGACAATCACCGGGTTGTTAGGCTTTTCATGTGCTGACACCGCAGACCTCGAGGAGCGGCTCTCCGAGCTAGAGGGCAGGGTCGATAATCTCGAAGACTTAGTGTCAGCGGCAAACGCCGAACTGCTCGCCCTGAGCAGTCTTGTAAAATCAGACGTGTTCATAGTGGGCTATACAGAACTTGAGAACGGCTACACTCTTGAAATCAGCACAACTGAAAGTTCCCAAACTATAGAGGTTATCTATGGGGCGGATCTTCCGGAAGTCCTGATTAGTCTCGATGAAGATGGTAACTGGCTCGTTTCAATTGACGGAGGAGAAACCTGGTCGCAAATTGAAGGCGCAGAAAACGCCATTAATCCTGAAAGTGCAGTACCGGAACTGACTGTGGACTCCGAAAATTACTGGTGCATACGCTTCGGTGAGGGAGAGTACGAGAGAATACTTGATGCGAACGATAACCCGATCAGCGCAACGGCCTCCAATATGCTTACAGGAAGTTTCCGCAATGTAGAATACGATGAAGAGACAGGCTACATGTATTTCACCTTGGCAAGCGGCACGGTGATTTCCGTACCCGTAATCGATAATTTCTACTTGATTGTCAAGGATTTTACGAACGAACAGACTATCCGTCTCAACGAGACCCTTGTCTATGACGTGGAAATGTCGGGAGTCAAGACAGTCCACATTGTAGACATACCAGGCTGGGCTATCACACTTTATGACGACAGTCTTAGCGTGACCGGCCCGTCAAGCGGTACGGCAGGGGAAGTGACAGTGGAAATATACCTCATCTCGACCAACAACTTGATGAAAACCGTCTCCCTGACCTTCACCCTCAATCCGGTTGAAATAAACGCAAATGCAGTAAAGGAATACAGGGATTTTCTGGCAGGCAACGTTGACAACGTGCTCCTCGATTTCTCGTACGCGGGATACGAGCACGGTGAAACTGCTCCACCGGACGTTGCCATCGTGGAAAACGGTGGAGAATATTACGCAAGCAATGGCTACACAGTATATGACGTGACGAAATACGGAGCCGTTCCCAATGACGGACTGTCGGACAGAGAGGCTTTCCTTGCCGCACTAAAAGATGCTGTCGGAGCCATAAGTAGCGATAACGGCAATGGTATCACCTTCACTAACAATACAAATGCAAGAGCCATAGTCTACTTCCCTGAAGGGGAATACATCCTCCATACCAAGGATGACGACATTCCGGTAAACGAACTCGCTGAACTGCCGTCGGGCATGACCTTTCCGGAAGGCTACTGCACCCAGCCCATAAACATACGTGCAAGCAACTTCATTCTGAAAGGTGCCGGCAGGGACAAGACAAAATTAGTGATGAAGGATCCGGCATATCCTACCCGGGATGCCATGTACAGCTCCCCTGCAATGCTTGCGTTCAGGCACAATACCTCCCATGCGAGCAACAATCTCACGACCATTACCGGCAACTCCCCTAAAGGAAGCTTTTCCGTGGAAGTTGCTTCCGCCTCTGGTATAAGTGCGGGAGACAGGGTCTGCCTTTATGTCCTGAACAACACCCAGGCAGCCCTTGAATCGGAACTCGGAAGCTATCTTACTTCCGATTCCTACTCGGCCACATGGAGTATTGTAAGCGAGGGGGTGGAAGTCGAGGATTATCACGAAGTAGCCTCGGTTTCCGGTAATACCGTCACCTTCAAGGAGCCTCTGATGCATGCGGTTGATGCTTCCTGGGGCTGGCAACTTAATAAACAGTCCGGTTACTCCAACGTAGGAGTGGAAGACCTGACTTTTGTCGGAAATGCCAAGGAGGATTTCGAACATCACGGTTCATGGCAGGATGACGGGGCATACAAGCCTCTCTATTTCGTGAGACTGACCGATTCCTGGATACGCAGGGTCGGGTTCGAAAGCGTCAGCGAAGCCCTCAGCATCACGAGTTGCGCAAACGTGTCGGCATACGACATCACGATAAGCGGCAAGAGAGGACATTCCTCTATCAGGGCCGAGCGCTCCTCGAGGGTATTTATCGGGGCTGTGACGGACATTTCCAGCGGAACTATAAGCGCCAACAGTGCTGTGGGCACTGAAGGAGATTATCTTGAAGGCGCAGGACAGTATCATGCAGTCGGGGTCTCTAAACCGAGTATCGGCACGGTGCTCTGGAGAAACCGGTGGGGCAAGGACGCTTGTTTCGAGGCCCATGCCACCCAGCCGAGGGCAACTTTAGTGGACTGCTGCACGGGTGGCTGGATGCAATATCGTCAGGGAGGTGATGCCGCCCAGATGCCTAATCATCTCGCAGACCTCACCATCTGGAACTTCGAAGCCATGAATTCATGGTCGGGGACTTTCGACTGGTGGAATTTCAGCAGTTCCTGGTGGAAATTCCTGCCTCCGATAATTGTAGGATTTCACGGATACACAGTGAATTTCAATCAGATTCAGGTAGTTGTAGACAGCGAAAACGGCACCATCGTGGAGCCGGAATCCCTTTACGAAGCGCAGTTGCGCAATCGTCTCGGCTACGTACCGGCCTGGCTCAATGCATTAAAATCATAATAAACAATTAATTATATGAAACCACATTACAAAATCTTAGGAACACTCATGATTGCCGCTGCAGCATCGGCAATATCATGCACCGACCTCAGCGAGCTTGAGGACAGGGTGGATTCTT
>CAZMTY010000065.1:0-3786 GCA_964569595.1 uncultured Muribaculaceae bacterium | reverse complement strand
GAACTCCCATTTCCAGCTTGGAAGGCTGGCATAATAACCGTTATACGAACCCCGCCTTTCGAAGTCACTGTCGCGACTTGCGTTGAACTTTTCCGTGGGCAAGGATGGATTCGAACCACCGAAGGTGTAAACCAGCAGATTTACAGTCTGCCCCATTTGGCCACTCTGGTACTTGCCCTTTTTCAATCATTGCTGATGAGCCGATGGAGGGAGTCGAACCCACGACCTTGAGATTACAAATCACACGCTCTGACCATCTGAGCTACATCGGCAATGCCTGTATGTCAATACCCTTTAACTAAGGGAATGCAAAGATAGAAATTATTTCTTTTGTTCAAAAACTTTTTCAATCTTTTTTTTGATGCCCTCCCTGTTTATGCCGTATTTTGCCAGCTGGGCGCTCTGGCGTGCGTGGCTTACGAACTCGTCGTCTATGCCCATGCCGTAAACTCTGGTCCCTATGCCCTCATGCATAATATGCTCGCAGACCGCTCCGTACAGTCCTCCGGCCAGGCACCCGTCCTCGACGGTGATGATAGCATCGTGGCTCCGGGCGATACTGTCGAGCAGCTCCATGTCCATGGGCTTTATGAAGCGGAAGTTGTAGACCGCAACCTTTCCGGGGAACCCGGACGCGGCTTCCACCGCCCGGTGCACCGCAGGGCCCGTAGCGATTACGGCTATTTCGCTCCCTTCGAGCATACATTCCTCTGACCCCGTGGCTATCTCCTTGAACGGGGCATTCTTCCAGTCGTTCCCTTCTCCCATTCCGCGGGGATACCTTATTATATAAGGGCCGGTCTCGCTAAGGTAGGCCGAGTACATCAGCTGCTTGAGTTCGGCCTCGTCCTTCGGGGAGCAGATAATCGTCTCCGGTATGCACCTGTAGGAGGCGAGGTCGTAGACGCCCTGATGGGTGACGCCGTCCTCTCCCACGAGTCCCGCCCTGTCGAAGCAGAGCACAACGGGCAGCTTCTGCATGGCCACGTCGTGGATTATCTGGTCGTATGCCCTCTGGGCGAATGAGGAGTAGATGTTGCAGAAAGGCTTCATCCCGGCGGCAGCCAGACCGGCCGAAAAGGTCACGGCGTGCTCCTCCTCTATGCCCACGTCGTAGAACCTGTCGGGATGCTTCTCTGCGAGGAGATTCATTCCGCAGCCTTCCGACATGGCCGGGGTTATGCCCACTACCCGGCTGTCCATTTCCGCGAGCTGGCAGAGCACGGCACCGAACACGTCCTGATAGCGGTCATATATGTGTCCTTCGGTGCGGCGTACGCCCGTGGCCGGGTCGAATCTTCCGGGAGCGTGCCAGGTCGTGGGGTCATTTTCCGCGGGTCCGTAGCCCTTGCCCTTGACTGTCAGGCAGTGCAGTATGCGGGGTCCGGGTATGTCCTTGAGCCTGGAGAGTACCTTCACCAGCTCCCCTATATCGTTGCCGTCGATAGGGCCGAAGTAGCGGAAACCGAGGGATTCGAAAAGGTCGCCGCCCGTGTTCTTGACGAGCCAGGACTTGAAACTGCGCAGCCACCTCTGAATCGAGCCCCTTACTCCTCGGTCGCCGAGCACATCCCAGACCTGGTTCTTGAAACGGTTGTAGCCGACGCTGGTGGAAAGGCGCAGCAGATATTCGTGGACGGCTCCTATGTTCTTGCTGATAGACTGGTTGTTGTCGTTCAGGAGAATCAGCAGGTCGGCATTGCCTGCACCGGCGTTGTTCAGTCCCTCGAAGGCGAGGCCGCCGGTCATGGCACCGTCACCTATCAGGGCTATGACCTTGTTCTTCCTGCCCAGCATACCGTTGGCGCAGGCGAATCCGAGTGCGGCCGATATGGATGTGGAAGCGTGTCCGGCACCGAAAGCGTCGTATTCGCTCTCGCTTATCTTGGGAAAGCCGCTGAGTCCTCCCTCCTTCCTGAGAGTGCCGAACTCATCCCGTCGTCCCGTGATTATCTTGTGGGCGTATGCCTGATGCCCCACGTCGAAGATTATCTTGTCCTCCGGCGTGTCGAAAACATAGTGCATGGCTACCATAAGTTCCACCGCGCCGAGACTTGAAGCGAGGTGGCCGGGATTCCTGGAACAGTTTTCTATGATGAAACTGCGTATTTCCGCACAGAGCCGGCGCAGTTCGTCCATCCCGAGAGTCTTCAGGTCAGCGGGACCGTTTATTTTGTCGAGAAGTTCGTACATGCTTATCTGCCGGCGGGTTCGTCAATCATTAGCTCGGGATGCCTTCGGGAGGAGCGCTGCAGCAGCAGGGCCACGCATACCGCTATGCAGCCGAGTCCTATGAAGATATATTCGGCGCGGACTGCGGCGGTCACGCCTTCCGAGCTGTTGAATATGCGCCCCACGAATATGGGGACGAGCAGCATACCCATGTTCTGTATCCAGTATATCAGAGAGTAGGCGGTTCCGAGGTTGCGCTCGGGCACTATCTTGGGTACCGAAGGCCACATCGCCGAGGGCACGAGCGAATATCCTACTCCGAGCACGGCTATCGCGAAATAGCCCCAGAACGGCACTCCCTGGGGAGCGAAGCAGAGAAGAAAATGGGCTCCGAGCACCATGGCCGAACCGATTATCATCCAAAGGCTTGCCTTTCCCAACTTGTCCACGAGGGCCCCGAACAGGGGAGTGAAGACCACGGTGAAGAAGGGTATCATCGTGATAACCCATTTCGCGCTGTCTATCTCCATGTCGAAGCGGGGGATTATTATCGAGGTGCCGAATTTCTTGAAAGAGATAATGCAGCAGTAGAAGAACACGCAGAGCAGGGCTATCATCACGAAGCGCGGATTCACGAGGACCTTCCATAAGTCGGAGAACCTGAATTTGTCCTCGTCTTTCACCTTGCCGCGTCCGCTGTCTATGCCTTTCTCCCTGTCGAAACGGGCGTCCATGGCCACGAAGATTGCCCAGAGCAGGACCCCGACCAATATGAGGCAGAGTCCGAATACGGCAGGACGGGAGGTCTCGGCGAGGGTGTAGATTTCACCGGGGGCCTTGCTTGCCACGAGTATGGGCGAAAGGATGAAAGCAGCGGCGGTTCCGAGCCGGGCAACTGCGACCTGTGCCCCCATGGCGAAGGCTACATTCCTGCCCTTGAACCACTTGGCTATGGAGCGCGTCACCGCCACACCGGCAATCTCGCTTCCCAGACCGAAGAGCATACATCCGACGTAGGCTATGGTCAGCGACTGCCCGGGGGCGAGGCCGGAACGCAGGGCAAAGAGCACGAGTCCCGCTCCCAGGGCCATGAGACCGACGAAGACCGAGCCCACAATCCTGACTCCGAACACGTCGAGCAGGACTCCGCAGACTATGAGCCCGCCGCATACGCAGAGGAAACTGTAACCGCCGGCATAGAAGCCGTAATCGGCGCTGTCCCAGCCCAATTCGAGCCATTCGGGATGCTGGAATATCTGCGAGAGAGTGGAGAACATGTCGTCGAAGAAGTACGATGCGAACATCGGTACCATTAGACAGACAAGTGCTATCCAACATGCCGCCACTCCCATTTTTCCCGGAAAGGGCAAGGGGCTCTTTCCGCGCATCAGTTCCCGGACTTTTGAATATTCGGCAACTCCAGGCCGAAGCCCTTCTTTTTGTCCTCAGCTTTCAGGAAGAAACCGAAAATGAAGGCCAATATTCCGAATGAAGCGAAGATTATCATCGGTGCCAAATAGCCTCCGGTGCTCTCGAGGACATAACCTATGATCAGAGGTACGAGGCAAAGCCCTATATTCTGCACCCAGAAAATAAGGCAGTAGGCACTTCCGA
>CAZMTY010000064.1:0-3794 GCA_964569595.1 uncultured Muribaculaceae bacterium | reverse complement strand
CCATGGGCGTTCTGACTTTGCAGGGCGACACTCCCGCCGACACCCTGTTTTTGCATGCTTCCGTTTCCGAAGGCATGGACGGCACGGGTTTCGTGAACCCGGAATCAGCTACCCGCGCCGCACCCGTCACTGAGGATGCGTTCTACGAGTCGTTCGGCGTTCTGGCCTCGATTTTCGACGGTTCCTGGGACGAAAGCAGCTGCACGCCGGAGTTCATGTATAATGTCGAGGTTTCGGCCTCCTCCTTCTGGACCACTTCGTACTATTGGCCGGGCGACGGGCGCAAGCTCCGCTTCTTCGCCTACGCACCCTACAACGGCTCAGGCATCGTGCTCTCGGACAAGACGGCTGTCGGTACTCCAGAAATCACGTACACGGTCCCGTCCGCAGTCGAAGACCAGAAGGATTTGTGCGTTGCCGTCACGGGCGAACTGTCCGGCAACGGCAGCAGCCCGGTTTCGCTGACTTTCGCCCATGCCCTCACCTCCGTCAGATTTACTACGGGAACGCAGATGCTGGCCGGAGAAATCAAGTCGATTACGCTCAAGGACGTTTATGGCCGGGCTACCCTTTCCATGGGAGGAGACAGTTGGACAGGGCACACGTCCGTCTCCTCTTTTTCCCAGACAGTCAATGTCGGGTTGGACGGGTCGGCCGGACAGACAATCACCTCCGATGCGGCTACGTTCATGATGTTGCCCCAGACCCTGCCTGACGGAGCACAGATCGAGATTGTCTATACGGACAGTCTGACTTCGACGCAGCGGACGCTGACAGCCTCTATCGGCGGTTCCTCATGGCCTGCCGGCAAGACCGTCACCTATAAGATTTCCACTACGAGCATCGAGTACACTCCCGTTTTCAATGTCGAGTTTTCTTCCACCTCTTTCTCCTACGCAGGTGGGGACGGCAGTTATTCCGTCACCAGCTACGCCTCCGTTTCCCGTGCCGGCGATGAAACCGTGACAGTCCCGCTCGGCTGGGTGGCCGAGTTCTCGACCGACGGGGGAGTGACATGGACGGAGAACCGGCCCGATTGGCTGACCGATTTCACGGCTGAAGACAGCGGTGGCAGCGTTGGGGGTACCGAGTACGGAATTGGCGTTTCGGGACAGGCGGGCATCGTTGCCGAGGATTCACATACCCAAAGCTTGAGAAACACTGCCAATATCAATACGGGCAGCGGACGGAATCCGTACAATCTCTCCAATGCCAACGGGGCGGAGGAGGTGGAGAGGACTGCGAACAGTTACGTCATCAACGCTCCCGGCACCTACTCCCTGCCGCTCGTCTATGGCAACGCCATTGACAAGTCGGTAAATCCGGTGTCACCCTACTATAATACGAATGCCTATTCCTCGGCCACCAGTGGGGAGAACGTGTTGCAGGCATTTGTAAATCATGCGGGTGTGGCCATTACCGATCCGTATATATATGACAATGCGAATTGTACGCCCGCTTCCGTCAGACTGATCTGGCAGGACACGTATAACCTGGTTTCCGACATCCGGCTGTCGGACGATGGACATCATCTGATTTTCACGGTCGATCAAGGGACGATTGCGCAGGGGAATGCCGTTGTCGCAGTGTGCAATGCGAGCGGTCAGGTTCTGTGGAGTTGGCATATCTGGGTGACGGATTATATCCTGGGCGACGGCTTGAGAACTTTCGGCACTTCCAGTATGCTGCCTTATAATCTCGGCTGGTGCGACCCTCAGGCTATGAGCTACGCCGCCCGCAGCGTCCAGGTGCGCTTCACGCAGAATGAAACCGGGGAGCAGCGCGTCATCACGGTCAATCAGACGGCACACGATGTCTCCTATTTGGGGAATAATCCTTATTACCAGTGGGGACGCAAGGATCCCATGTTGCCTTCGACAGGAACGGATGACAATGCGAACAAGATATGGTGTGACAATTCGGGGCTTTCTTCGACGACTTGGAATGCGGCTTCCTTTGGTACGGGCAGCGCGACTTTGGCCAACGCTATTTTGAACCCCGGGACATATTGCTCCAATGTTTATATGGACAATCTGTATTTCAACCTGTGGGCGGCCAATAATAACTCGACCTCATCGGATTTGACGAGTTCCGTAAAAACCGTTTACGACCCTTGTCCGGTCGGTTACAAGGTTCCGCTCCCCGGTGCTTTGGCTTTCTCTACGGACTCCGGTACCTGGGGTACAAGGGAGAACACTAATGGTTGGTATTTCAACTGCACCGAGGGTACGGTATTCTTCCCTGCTGCGGGCCGTCGCGTTTACAGCTCGGGCAAGTTGGATGATGTAGGCAGCAATGGCCACAGCTGGACGGCCGTGCCGGGCAGCACTGAAAGCAGCCATGTGTTATTCTTCACCTCGGCTATAGTCCAGATCGACAGTTACGTCCGGGGCACCGCCTATCCCGTGCGTCCTGTGAAGGAATAGCTGCGAAGTCCCCATGGCAGGGGGTTGGGACAGAGGGGTGGTGACCAAAAGTCGCATTTGGGTCACCGCCCCTCTTCTCTGTTACACGGCGTCTGAAAGTTATAAGTTAAAAACCAAAAGTTTCCTTGATGTCAGTGGCGGAGCGGAAGGAATTCCGGCGGGCTATGCAGTGCCGGACGGGACGATGAGGAATTGAAGAACGCGTGGCGGTCAGGGAAGACGGCTTCACTTACTGTAAGACAAGCTGACGAAAAGTCCGTTTTTCTGCCAAATGAGCAGAAAAGGCTGACAGATTGACTGTTAGGAGGGCGTTTTTCGGACAAGCACGGAAATCGCACTATTCGTCCTGGAGCCGCGATACGGCTTAGGGAATGAAAATTTTTTAAAAAAGATAAAATGGAAACTTTTCACAACAAGATTATCGAAAAGGCCGGTAAGGCCATAAAGAACTGGTGGCTTCTGCTCATTTGCGGAATTCTGGTGGTAGCCGCCTCGATGGTTGTTTTCTGCAACCCCGTAGAGAGCTTCGTGGCCCTGAGCCTGTTGTTCGGAATCATGATGCTGGTAAGCGGTATCTGTGAACTCGTGACCTCGGTCAGCAGTCGCAACCTTTTCCTGATGCGCAACAACTCCATAGCCGGAGGCATTCTGGATCTGTTCCTCGGAATCTTCCTCATCTGCTATCCCCACATCACTATTGTGGCACTGCCGATAATTCTCGGAATATGGATGCTGTACCATAGTTTCCAAATAATAGGAATGGGCAACGACCTTAGATTATTCAATGTTTCTGGAACGGGCTGGCTCACCGCAGGGGGAGTGCTGATGCTCCTGCTGTCGGTGCTGGTTCTCATTATGCCCTTGACCATAGGCCGTGCCACTGTAGTGCTTTGCACCGGAGTTGCCCTGCTGTTCAGAGGTGCATTGATGATAGCCGTTTCGCTGAAGCTCCGCAAACTGCACAAGACTGTACGCGAGCAGTATCCGGGTGCGGACTACGGCGACTGATGCACTTGGTCGCGGACCTGTCCGGAAAACCTCGAAGGAGGTGCCCGAAATTGACTTTCGGACACCCCCTTCAAATCCGAGACTGTCTCGGCGAAACCTGCAATCTGCAAGGACGCTTAGGAACAGGGCCTACATCTCTACGCTCAATGTATAGGTGCCGGGCCCGTATTCCTGCGAAACGCTTTCGCCGGGAAGCGTGACCTCGGCCGTTGCTCCCTTGGGAATGCTGAAGGTCCACTGCCAGGTATCGCCTTCATACTTCCAGGAACTCGTGACAAGTCCGGCTTCAGACCGGTATTCGGCTGTCAGATGACCCAGACGGCGGTCGGGAACGGGACGCATGATAATACGGCGGAAACC
>CAZMTY010000063.1:0-3915 GCA_964569595.1 uncultured Muribaculaceae bacterium | reverse complement strand
ATTTCTACACCTGGCTTAGAAGTACCATGATGCCGTGGACGAAAGGACAGGCTTCGGAGATTGGCTTGCGGGAGTTCGTGAACATGCCCTTGGTAGACCTTGTAATGGGAACGGACGTGAGCCCCAAATCGCTTGTGGGTGTGCATAACCTCAGTGAAGCGAGCCTGCGCAAAGCTCTTGAGTTAGGCGGATTCCCCATGCCGAGCATTGCCGTGACGAAAGCGGATGTAGGGCACACGAGATTTGGCGAAATCTCATTGTTGTTCGGCAAGGAGAGCATCAGCCCGACAGACAGGCGCAATAAGGTCTACGGGGAGGATGCATGGACACCGACGGTTCCGAGCATTGGGGTTAAGCTCAGTGAGAAAGTAGCGGATAAGGTGAGAAAGCGGATAGAGGCAGTCCCCGGTATCGATGCGTTCCGAGAGGATATGCACCTTGACGAGGATAATATGCACGACAAGATATCCCGCAGGGATAACAATCCTGTTGAAGCCTATGCCTCTGAGCCGTACATGAAGTACGCCTATTTGTCGGAGCGCGGGCAGGCACCCGAAATGGTCATGCGCCAGAGGAATTTCGGGAAAAATGCAGAAGATGTTCTGGCGGTTATAGAGGAGGCCGGATTGAATCCTGTAGATGTTCTGAACAGCAGTACGAACATCTTTTTCGAAGAAGAAGTCCCTGCCGAGTATAACGGACTGAAGGAGCGTATCATAGATGCTATTATGCATCAAGAAAGAGAGGTCGTCAAAAAGCATGGCGGTGTAGACGAGGACGGAAAGATAAAACCTTCTTACCAGCGCTATCTGGACGGTCAGAAAGAAAAGTTGAAGAGTAATTTCCGCTATTTCAACGAAATCCTGAATCAAACTGTAGCTCTGCACAAAGCCAAGGAGTCGGGCGAACTTATGGAAATGGACAAATATGCCATGAGAGACAAGATGAATGAGCTTGTAGACAGTAACGACCCCGCATATCGCAAGTGGCTTGAATCTGTCTTTGACGGCATCATAGAGAAAGAGGGTATCCGCAATGAGCGTGACCCCTTCACCCCGAGCGGCAACCGCAGGGCGTGGGAATCGTTGTATGACGAAGTGACGCTGGATAATGTGGTTAAGGCTATGCAACGTCAGGCGGAGAGAGGTGGTAGCGGACTCTTCAACGGTAGTATTTTCGGTGCTGCACAAGGAGAATACGGGTCAATCGCGGAGATACGCGAAGCAGCCCGCGAGCGCATCAGGGAGGTTGATGACGAGCAGATAAGGGCGGAGCGTCAGGCGATAGACGACAGGTTATCGGCCATAGACATCCCGACCGACCGTGAGAAGAAGTTTGGTGACAAGATGGACATGATTAACAACATCACGGATGCCGTTGCGAAATCACATACGCCGAGAGGGATATACAACTACCTGCACAGCATATATCCGAAAATGACGATGGAGATTGCAGACGAGATTGCCGACATCGTCAAGGACATCCAGAAGATGAGCGCACGTTACTTCGAGGCCAAGCCCCGCAGGGCGGTGGGCTTTAACGAGGTGCGTCTTGCGGTAGTGCCGGAAGGAACTGACGCGGCACTTATCAGCCAGCTGGAAAGCCGTGGTATTCCTGTGCGTTTCTATGAAAATGGGAATCAGGAGCAGCGCAAGCAGATAGTCTCAGAGGCGACGCAAGAACTTGGTATTAGGTTCCAAATCGGTAGTCAGGCGAATACCGACAAGCGGACACGCATCGAGAAGTTGCGCAACAGTGAGCCTGTGGTGATTGAGGGGAACGAGTATCAGGGGAAGTACGAGCTGAACGGGAAGAGTGCAAGAAAATGGATGAATGAGAATCTCAAGGGTAAAGAATATAAAATTAATGACACCAATGAAACTGTTTTAATCGGAAGCAGGGGCATCGACAAAATAACTTCTCACAGCATTGGGGATAACGCCCATCTTAAATCTGTTGCTGCAATTCCTCAATTATTGGAGAATGCAATATTCATAGAGGAAAGACCAAACGAAAAAGGAAACGGCAAGTATGACAGTTACCGTTATTACGTTGCCGGGTTAAAGATTGGCAATGAAGATTATACGGTTCGCATTACTATTGGTGTGAAAGATGGCAGGTATTATTATTACGACCATCAGCTTACAGAAATAGAAAAAGGCAACCTCATAGAGGCTGCCGGTGGCTTTAAACCGAAGGGGGACGGACCTGTACCTTCTTATGCCGACATCAAAGATAAGCGGTTACTTTCAATTCTGCAAGACAACGCAGAGGAAAATTCACAAGACGGTGGGGAAACAAGGTACCGTATCAGAGAAAGCGCACCGCCTACCAAGACGGGTATCGGGTACAAAGTGTTCGTTCTGAAAGACGGTAAACTTTATCCTCCTATGGTCGCTAATCCCGGTGGAGCTGCAACGCCTGTCGGGGTATGGCTGGACGCTGATGCCGCTCCTATTGCAGGACAAAGCAAGACGGGGCGCAACCAAGTGAAAGCAGGTGGCAAGGGCACACAAGGCGGAAGCGGCAGGTTGGCATACCGTCCCGGCTGGCATTTGGGTGAGATTCCGTATGCCTTGCAGTTCAACCGTGTGAATCCTGAGACGGGCGAGAGGGAGTTGTTCCCTGCCAATTTCGTATGGGCGGAAGTCGAGTATGCCGATGATGTGGATTACCAAGAAGAAGCCATGAGTTACGGAATTAACCAGAACGGGAAGTTCCAACACTCTTTAGCAGGGCTTCCGAGAGTGCCGCAAAACGGGTCGTATCGCTATCGCACCAATCCTAATCCCGAGACAGACCCTTGGATAATCACGGGCGCCATGCGTGTGAACAGGTTGCTTACTCCGACCGAAGTGGATGAAATAGTCGAAAAGGCAGGACGTGAGCCCCAACGGAGACAAGAGGGTGCAGTCACGGATGAGCAAATCAACAGTCTCAACGAGCAATATCGCCATACCCCCGAATCCATAACCCCCGACACCCTGTCCGGGCGCAATGAGATGGCAAAGCAGGTGACCGAGCTGGCGGAGAAACTGAACCTGCCCAATGTGGAGGTTGTCACTTCGGTGAGCGGCTTGGAGGGTAAGGATGCCACTGCGAAAGGATTCTATAACCCTCAGACCGGGAAGATAACGGTTGTGATTCCGAACAATGCCAATGTAGCTGATGCCATTCAGACTCTGCTGCATGAGGCAGTGGCGCACTATGGATTGCGTCAGCTGTTCGGAGAGAACTTCAACACCTTCCTTGATAACGTGTTCGAGAACGCGGCACCGAAGGTGCGCAGGAGCATTGTAGCCCTGGCGAGCAAGAACGGCTGGAACTCCCGCACAGCAACCGAAGAATACCTTGCGTCCCTTGCAGAGAAAACGAACTTCGAGCAGGCCAAGAAATCATCATGGTGGCAGAAGATTAAGGACTTCTTCGCTCAGATGTTCGACAAGCTGGGATTGCCGGGATTCAAGGGCGCGACCCTGACGGATAACGAACTGCGTTATATCCTGTGGCGGAGCTATCAGAACCTGCGTGAGGGCAACCCCGGAGGCATCCTTGCACAGGCAGCCGACACTGCCATGCAGTACGAGTTAGGCGTAGGTCAGTACTCTAATGACGTGCTCTACAGGGACGGCAGCCCCGAAGTGCGCGAACAGGCCCTTGTGCGCGACCGCTACGAGCAGCGGATGCGCAGCGGCTGGTATCAGTCCTGGGAAGCCACGCAGGACTCCATGCTGTCACTCAAGGAGTTCATGACCATGGTGGCAGGCAAGGGAACCCATATCGAGGACATCGCAGGATTCCAGAACGCCTATCTGGGAGAGAACCGCCTGTCCTCCGTGAACAAGGCGGAAGCGGATGCGTTTGCCCACCTGCTGTTCAAACCCTTGCTGGACGAGGTGGCAAGGCTTGCCAAGA
>CAZMTY010000062.1:0-4011 GCA_964569595.1 uncultured Muribaculaceae bacterium | reverse complement strand
CATTACCATGTCCTCGTGACGGCCATGGGCGATGAGGCCGGAACCACCCAGTCATTCCAGCACATCGAATTCGATACCGCTGCCAAGACCCTTGAGGCTCCGGAGATTACAGTTACGGCAATCGACAATCCCTACGGAGACAACAGTCCCTTCGAGGTATGGTTCAATGTCAGGAAGACCGGAGGTCCCGACATCGTTTCAGCAGTGTATGCCTGCAACTACGACAGGGAGTGGGCAAGCGAGCTGCTGTATTCTACCTATGCCGAGATTGTCGCCTACGGTTACTCCTTCGATGACTCGGAAGTGGCCCAGATAAACAGTGCTGACGGTCTGAATGTCAGCTTCAGCTCCCTCGAGGGCATGACCACCAGACTGGCGGTACTCGGTTATAACGAGGAGGACACTCCCAACGAAATCGTTGACGAGAACAGTCTTGCGGTGGCCGATGCGGTTACGGGTTATCTTCCCGACGCCGACAGGGTTGAGTCGAGTCTGTTTGACGAACTTCCCGGAACCTGGACCATGACTGCCGAGGCTTCCAACTACTCGTATTCAGACGGCGGCTATGTGTCCCTTGGTGAATTGACTAAGGGCGTGAACATATACGGCGCCCTAAACGACTATCCCGATGTTCTTCCCGAGGAAGTCTACGGCTATTACACGGGAATGAGCAGGGAAGAGGTCGACAGGCTCTATGACGAGTTCAAGACTGAAGCCGCAGCCTACAACGCCAGGCTCCGCGGCCAGAACAGGCTGCTCTGCATAGGTTTCGGTTTCGAGAGTTCAAGCAGTTACTATCCTGCATTCACCGCGGCCACTCCTTACGATCTGTTCTGCAGCACATCCTACAGCGCATACAATGTGGCGGCCCTCTTCTATGACTTCGGTCCCAAATGGTATCTCGAGATTTCGGATTCAGGCGTGAGTGTACCTGTCAACACGTCCCGTCTCTATCCTCTCTCAAGCTGGACTACGAGCTACACCTACCATCTTGTTGCCCTCACCGGCTCGGGATCCTTTATTTCTTACGACTCCGCAGGAGAGAACATATACTTCCCCGTAAGCGTTACGGACAGCGATAATTTCAGTGTGGAACCCTACACGTATGATGGCTCGGACTATTATCCCAATGCCATATACTACTACTACGGCTCTTATGCCAGCCTTGCAGGATACAGAGTCGATACTGCTCTCAGCATGAGCAGGTCTTCTTCAGGCTCATCCGCCGCTGCCACATCCCTCTCTTCTTCACCGGAGTCAGGAGAGCAGCCCAGGTACAGCCCGGTATTCAACACTTCTTCGGAAACTCTTGCCGCTCCCAAGTCAAGGACTTCGTTCCTCGGAAAGAAACACTATCAGAAGGCGGAAATGACTCCTGTAAGTGCGGAGCAGGCAAAAGAGAATATTAAGAACTATCTTGAGAAAGCAAAGAAATAGTTTGTTTTACAGCTTGATGAATCGCAGGAAGCTGGCCCTGACAGGGGGTCAGCTTTCTGAGTATCAATATCAGTACAACAATATGAAAGTTTTAATCCAAATTTTGGTGTCAGTCTGCGCACTGATGTTGCCCGTGGTGGCAAGTGCCCAGACTCTTCCTGATGTGACGGTCCAGGATGCCGCCGGTCAGGAGATTTCAGTACGTTCCCTGCTCACGGGCAAGCCCATGATTATTTCTTACTGGTCGACTACCTGCAAGCCTTGTCTTCAGGAACTCAATGCAATCAACGACGCTCTTGAGGACTGGAGGGAGGAGGCGGACTTCGATGTTATGGCTGTTTCCATCGATGACGTGAGGACGCTTGCCAGTGCGAAGGCGAGGGCTGCGGCGTACGGTTGGGACTTTATCTGTGTCTATGACCCCAATCAGGACCTCAAACGTGCGATGAACGTAAATCTGACCCCCCAGAGTTTCGTGGTGGATGCCGATGGGATAATCGTATTCTCGCATTCGGGATACACCCCGGGCAGTGAGGAACTCCTGTTCGAACAAGTCCTCGAACTTACACGTTAGAACTGTTTTTTCATGAAAAGATTCATTTTCGCATTTGCGGTGCTGCTTGCATCGGCAGCGCTTGCCTCTGCCCAGTATGCCGTGGGAGGGGGACAGTTATCGGCCAGTTTTGAGACCAATACCATAGCTTACGTCGAGGACCCGGCTATCGTCACCGGTACGCCTGAGGACCGTTTCGGTACCAACAACTATCTCAAGCTCGACTACAATTACGGGAAGTTTTCGGCCGGAGTACAGATGGAGGCCTATCTTCCCGCACTTTACGGCTACGAAATCGGCCAGCAGAATGACCCCAAGAAGTTCTGGCTGGCGTCGAAGTATGTCAGCTGGACTGACGAGAATTTCTATGTGCTCGTGGGAGATGTCTACGACCAGTTCGGTAACGGACTCATATTCAGGAGCTACGAAGACAGACAGTTAGGTGTGAACAATTCCCTGGAAGGAGTGCACGCAAGGTACAATTTCTCGCGCTATGTTTCCGTCAAGGGTATGTACGGCCGGCCGAGGCTTTATACCGACTATGCCAGTTCATGGGTGAGGGGAGCCGACCTCAGCGTGTCGCTCGCCGACATTTTCGGCATGAACAGCGTCCTGCTCAATCTTGAAGGAAGTTACGTGAACCGTTACCAGAGTCTCACCGAAGGCAACATGGATTTCAGCGTCATGGGCCTGGAGACACCCTATCTCGACCTGTATTCAGGAAGAGTCAATTTCGCCTGGAAGGGCCTCTCGCTCAAGGGAGAGTATGCCGCAAAGGGCGATGACCTTCCCGATCTTACCTCAGGTTCTACGAGCAAGGGTTCGGCAATTTTTGGCGAGGCCATATATTCATTCAAGACTTTCAGTGCTTCCGGTACTTTCAGGAGGCTCGACCACATGTCCACCATGCTTTCGCTCTACGGCAGCGGGACCGGCAACACTCTCAACTATCTTCCGGCTCTCACAAGGCAGTACACCTATATGCTTGCGAACCTGAATCCCTATCAGGTATATGCCAACAGTGAAATGGCCGGCCAGCTCGACCTCTACTACACCCTGCGCAGCAAGCGGGACAGGCAAAAATACTGGAACTTCCACGCAAACTACTCTACGGCCTACAGGCTTGAGGGTACATATTCGGGTGAGCCTGTGATGACATGGAGCGATGCGAACGTCGATGTGGAGCGTCAGTGGAGCAGAAAACTCAAGACAACCCTCCTCTACTCCCGTCAGGAATGGAGCGAGTCGCACGGAGCCATGGAGGAGACCTACGTTTCCAATATATTCGTGGCTGACGTGACCTACAAGTTCAGCAGGAAGACCTCACTGAGGGGTGAGTTGCAGTACCTGCTTTCGGACGACTACGAGGGCGACTGGGGTGCGGTACTCCTGGAGTTCAGTTTCGCTCCCAAGTGGAGTATCTTCGCCAGCGACATGTACAACTTCGGTACTACCGACACGAACTACTACAATGCCGGTTTCAGCTATACCCACGGCAGGACGAGGATACAACTCAGCTACGGCCGCAACAGGGCGGGATATATCTGCTCCGGAGGCGTATGCCGCTACTCTCCGGCCTATACCGGTGCAAACCTCGCGATTACGACCTCATTCTAAGCCGACGCTTGCTCAACGACAGTGAAGGGTGAACCCGAAAGTCAAGAATGACTGAAGGGCTCGCCCTTTTTCGTTGTCTTTCGGTATCTCTGCAAGAACAAGCGGACAAAAACTCCCGCAGGAGCGCCTTCCGTGAAAGATCTGGGACAGGTGCGAAATCCCCTCTGACTGGGACGCAGAGTTTGGGACAAAAGGAGAGGAGCTTGGGTAAAAGGATAGGGCAGGCCAAATCGACTTTGGCCCACCCTATCGTGTTTCGGGAAGCAGTCTTCCCGGTTCATAGTAGTTCTTTACCTCGCGGGAATTATTTGATAACGTTCAACTCTTTTCCGACCTTGATGAAGGCGTCGATGGCCTTGTCGAGATGCTCCTTCTCGTGTCCTGCGGAGAGCTGTACGCGTATG
>CAZMTY010000061.1:0-4086 GCA_964569595.1 uncultured Muribaculaceae bacterium | reverse complement strand
CCTCGCGCACCTGCGGATTCACGATGAGGTCCACATAACGCTGGCGGTAACGCTGCTCGGGGTCGGTGAAGGCGTCGAACACCTTGCCGTCCTGCTCCTTCACTATGGGGAGCACCTTGAGCGACTTGCTCAGCAGGGTAAGTTCCTTGGCGTGCACGCTGAGCTGGCCGGTCTGGGTGATGAAGGCGAAACCCTTGATGCCTATAATGTCCCCTATGTCGAGGAGCTTCTTCCATACCGTATTGTACATGGTCTTGTCCTCGCCCGGACAGATTTCGTCACGCTTGACGTATACCTGTATGCGTCCGCTCTCGTCCTGCAATTCTCCGAAGGACGCGGCGCCCATGATACGGCGGCTCATGAGCCTGCCCGCAATGCAGACTTCCTGGAAATTACCCTTTTCGGGGTCGTAGGATGCCAGGATTTCCGCCGCCTGGACATTGACCGGATATTCCGCTGCCGGATAGGGCTCTATGCCGAGTTCCCTGAGCTTCGACAGAGATTCTCTACGTAAAAGTTCCTGTTCGCTGTATTCCATATAAATGTCGCTTACTTCGTTTCGTGACCCGAAATGACCCGCAAAAATACGGAAAATCGAACAGAAATTATTTCTATCTTTGCGAAGATATGGCTAAAAATTACAAGTGGGAACTCAGCGCACCTGCCGACAAAGAGAAAGTGGACCGACTCTCCGCTGAGGTCGGCATGGACAGGGTTCTGGCTGAACTGCTTGTAAAGCGTGGAGTTGAGACTTTCGAAGAGGCAAGGTCCTTTTTCCGCCCCAGTCTCGACGGTCTGCATGACCCTTTTCTCATGAAAGACATGGACCTCGCCGTGGAGAGGCTGCACAGGGCCATAAGCGGAGGTGAAAAAATCCTCGTCTACGGAGACTACGATGTCGACGGCACCACGGCCGTAGCCTTGGTGTATTCCTATATACGCAGATTCACCGACAAGGTCGACTTCTACATCCCGGACCGTTACGAAGAGGGCTACGGCGTGTCGTCCCAGGGCATAGACTGGGCCGCCAGCGGTGATTTCAAACTGATTATAACCCTCGACTGCGGCATCAAGGCCAAGGACAAGGTGGATTACGCCAGGAGCAAGGGCATAGACGTCATAATATGCGACCACCACCTCCCGGAAGACTCGCTGCCGGCTGCCGTGGCCGTGCTCAATCCCAAACGCGAGGACTGCAACTATCCCTTCGACGACCTTTCGGGCTGCGGGGTGGGCTTCAAGCTCGTGCAGGCTTATTCGCAGGTCTACGGAATTGAGTTCGAGACGCTTGTCCCCCTGCTCGACCTGCTGGTGGTCAGCATAGCCTCGGACCTCGTGAGCATGGTCGGGGAAAACAGGATACTCGCGTACTTCGGCCTCAAACAGCTCAACACCGACCCCTGCAAGGGCCTGCTCTCCCTGATAAAGCTCAGCAATATAGACCCGGGCCACATCAGCGTGGACGACATTGTGTTCAAGATAGGCCCGCGCATCAACGCCGCCGGACGCATAGAATCCGGCCGTCTCGCCGTGGAACTGCTAACCTCCACCGACATAGACTCGGCGATGAAGGTAGGCGAGAAAATCAACGAGAACAATAACGAGCGCAAGAGCATAGACCGCGAAATCACCAGCGAGGCCCTCGAAATGGTGCAGTCCGGCAAGGCCCTCGCCCAGGGCAACGTCACGATAGTCTACAATCCCAACTGGAACAAGGGGGTTCTGGGCATAGTTGCCTCAAGGCTCGTCGAGGCATACTACAGGCCCACGGTGGTACTGACCAAATCCAACGGCTTCGTCACGGGCTCGGCCCGAAGCATCACCGGATTCGACCTTTACGAGGCCATAGAAAGCTGTTCCGACCTTCTTGAAAATTTCGGCGGCCACGTCTACGCTGCCGGCATGACCCTCAAGGAGGAGAATATCGAAGAGTTCGCCCGGCGACTCGGGGCGTTCGTAGACAGCAGGATTACCGATGAGATGCTCACTTCGGTAATCAACGTGGACGCCAAGCTCGACTTCACCCGGATTACGCCCAAGTTCTTCCGCATACTGAAACAGTTCCACCCTTTCGGCCCCGGGAACCACAACCCTATCTTCCTGACGGAAAACGTCTACGATGCCGGAACGGGACGCAAGGTAGGAGCCGGGGGCGTACACATGAAACTCGACCTCATCCAGGAGACACAGCCATATCACCAGATTCCCTCAATAGCCTTCAACATGGCCACGCACTACGACTATATACGCGAGGGGAACCCCTTCGACGTATGCTATTCCATAGTCGAGAACTATTACAGGGGAAATTCTTCACTTCAGCTCAGAATCAAGGACCTCAAGGAACGCGAGGACGATGACGTGATTTGACGTCCTCACCGTGACGCCCCGGGAACATGGCGGATTTTATCATCTTACCCGGTTAAGGACAAGCTTTGAATTGCCGTCGGGCTGTCGGGGCCGGGTCAAAAGTCACTTTTGGGCACGCTTAATCAAACGGGAAAAGTGCGATTCTTCCGGCTGTCTCCACGGGACTGAGTCCGTCCGTATCGACTGTGTGATGTGCCGTGGAATACTGTGGCTCCCTTTCCTCGTAGAGCCTGTCGGCATCCTTGAAAAGCGGCCGGGAACTGTCAGCATGGCCGAGCCTCTCCCTGATAGTGGAAAGCCTTGTCCTCAGATACACGCAGTTCGTCCTGGCCAAGACCTCATCCCTGGCCCTGTCCACGGTTAGCGTCCCTCCCCCGAGGGCAAGCACCACCGGACGTCCCGAAGCCTCACACTCGTCGAGCAGGGAACTCAGGGCTGAAAGTTCGGCCGCCCTGAACGCAGACTCCCCTTCCCTGAAGATTTCCGCTATGCTGCGTCCCTCACGACTGACTACCACATCGTCCAAATCCACGAAGGCCAGGCCGAGAATCCTTGCCAGTTCCCGACCCGTGCTGCTCTTTCCGCTGCCCATGAATCCTGTGAGGGAGATTGTTTTCACGAATTGTAAAGATAAGGATTTTTGCATAACTTTACCGGTCAAAGCTATTTAATATGTCACTTAACAAAGTAATGCTCATAGGCAACGTCGGGAGAGACCCGAGCATAAGATATTTCGACGGGAACGAGCCTTCCGGCCCGGGAAGGAAGGTAGCCACCTTTACTCTGGCGACTTCCGAGAGATACAGGACACGCAGCGGAGACCAGGCAGAAAACACCGAATGGCACAACATCGTGGCCTGGGGACAGCTTGCGGACCTCGCTGAAAAATTCATATCGAAAGGCACCCAGATTTACGTCGAAGGCAGGTTGCGCACGAGGAAATGGGATGACAAGAGCGGAATCACCAAATATACCACCGAAATCATGGCTGACAGGATTCAGCTGCTCGGGCGCAGGGAAAGCAATGTAGACGAGGGAGGATACAGACCTTCCTACCAGCAGCCCGTCCCGCAGAGACCCTCATACCAGCCTCCCACACCCGCGGCGGCTCCGATAAACGCACCGAGCCCGGCTCCCGCATCTTTCTCCGCCGGCACGGAGGACGAGGGCTTCGATGACCTGCCGTTCTAAAAAAAGTGAAAGTCCTGCCGCCGGCTTCGGGAACGGACAGGAAAAGATTAAGATGACAATATAGTAGAACCAAAACCTTTACATAAATGACAACTCAAGTCAGAAAACTCCTGAACGATTATCCTCTTGCCAGATGGGCAACCCTTCTGCTCATAGCCCTGGCAATGTTTTTTGCCTACATGTTCATGGACGTCATGTCCCCCCTCAAATCCCTCATCGAGAGTAGCAGGGGTTGGGACAGCGGAGCGTTCGGCACATACGCAGGGTCTGAATACATACTGAACGTGTGCGGATTCCTCATCCTTGCGGGTATCATACTCGACAAGATGGGCGTAAGGTTCACGGGTATACTTTCCACTTCCCTAATGGTGGGCGGAGCCTGCATCAAGTATTTGGGCTTGACTGACTGGTTCCAGGCCACAGCCCTATGCCACTGGCTTGACAGTTGGTGGGTAGCCCTTCCGGGAAGCGCGAAAATGGCATCCATAGGCTTCATGATGTTTGGCTGCGGCTGCGAAATGGCCGGTA
>CAZMTY010000060.1:0-4202 GCA_964569595.1 uncultured Muribaculaceae bacterium | reverse complement strand
CCCGGCAGGAGCGATATAAAGGAAAATATATCGAGTGTAAACGCTGGCAGTGAAGAAGGCATAACGATCCGCCCCGAGCGCATGGTGGACGTGGAAATCGGCTACCAATACAGCACACCCAAGTTCACTGCCTCCGCCAACCTCTATTTCATGGAATATTTCGATATGCTTCTTGAGACGGGACGCCTCACCGACGTGGGATATGCCATCAAGGAAAACGTGGACAGGGCCTACCGCAGAGGTCTGGAAATGGTAGTCGCCTGGCAGCCGAAAAAGTGGGTGCGTCTCGACGCCAACGCCACGCTCAGCACCAACAAGGTGATTGACTACAAGATGTACGATGATGACGGGAATCAAGTAGAATACGGCACGGTGAACATGCTTATGTCCCCTTCCGCGATGGGAATGTTCCGGGTCGCTTTCACCCCCTTCTGCACCGTCGCGAGGAACTCCCTGAAGACCACTACCCTGACGCTTAGCACGAAATACGTAGGGAAACAGTATGCAGACAACACCCAGAACGAGGACCTCACGGTACCGGCATACTACGTGACCAACCTCTCCCTCTCTCATGAATTCGACCTCGGCAAGGGCTTCCTCGGAATCAGCGGCTATGTCAATAACCTGTTCAACCGCATGTACTTCGCGGATGCCATTGTCTACGGCACGGAGATGTATGTCTATCCCCAGGCACCAATCAATTACATGCTGAAACTCAGTTACCGCTTCTAATTCCTTGAGGCAAAAATTCACCAAGGAAGCGAAATCCCGGGAATAATCGGGCAAGTGCGAATCCCCGACCAGCGGGTGCAGGGATTGAGACGGGCCCAATCTTTCGAAGAAAGACGTAGGGAGGTGACCGAAAGCGCGCTTTCAGTCACCTCCCTACCCATTTTATTCATTCTCACGGTTCTTCCGCTTGAACGACAGGAAGGCCTTGTGGCGTTTGTCGTCCTTATGCTCAACCAGGCGGGAATGCGCGTCCTGGCTCAGATGCGGGAAGCGCTCCGCAAGCCTCTTCCTGAAACTGTTCAGATAGGGCAACTTGTGCCTGTCCCTCTTGTCGGCATACATCTCATTGTAGCACACGAGTATGCCCGTCTCCTCCACATCTGAAAATTCTTCGTTCACCGCAGTCCCGAAAACCTTCATGGTAGGCGAAGTATTCATATAGGAATTCACGAGCGGCGGTATGGAACTGCCAAGCCGCCGTATCGCATCCTTGAGCCTGCGATAATCCTTCTTGAATTCGTCCTCGTCCAGAATCAGGTCCAGCAGCCTGCTGTCCGCATCGGGGGTCACGGGCCTGTACGGACGCACGAGTTCGTCGGAATCCGGGAAATGCTTGTTCAGGAAGTGCAGCAGAAGGTCCCGGCAAGACTTGTCGAAGGAGGGATACATGGTCACCTTGCCGAAGAACCAGATTATATTCGGATACTGCATGATTACCGCTCCTATGCCGTCCCAAAGGTTGTCGAGGGCGAAGATGGCCTTGGCGCCGGCCTTGGAACTCTGATAGTCCGGCACTACGAAAGAGCGCCCGAGCTCAATCACATGGGGCAGGTAATCACGTATGAAAGTATCCGAGAAACGGAACATGTGCGAGGTCGCCAGATTGGGCTGGCCATCCTCACGAATCTTCACGTCCTTGCCGAGAATAAAGCGGTATCCGCCTATAATGGCGCGATCCTCCGGATTCCAGATGACTATCTGGCGGTAAGGATTTTCCATTGTATCGAACTCGTCGAGGTCGGACTCGAGACCCGAGCCTCCGCCAGCCTCCCGGAACGCTATTTCCCTAAGACGGCCTATCTCCCTCAGCACATTCGGGGAGTCATTGCCGTTTATCACGTAGATTTCATTCCCGGCCTTGTTCGTATCACAAAGCTTCTTGTCCGGAGTCAGTTCCGAAGCGAGGATTTCCGGACTTACAGCATCAATAATCTTTTGCATGACAACTACATTTCATAAACTTTCTGTCGCATCCACGCCGCCCACTCGTCGGAGGAACGGGAAGAATCAAAGAAATCGCAGGGAATGGGTTTCCCAAACGCAAGTCTGAAGCGCCGGCCGCGGGCCCTGTACATTTCGTCAGGCAAGAGGACCATGGCGAGGTTGAACTTGATTCCCAGCCGGCTGCAGAGCGATGCAATAAAATAGAATCGTTCGGAGTTTCTGCCTTCGAAGCGCACGGGCACCACCGCCCTTCCGCTCTCCCGGCTCTTGTTCACGAAAGTCTTCTTCCACTCCAGGTCCTGAATCACTCCGCCGACCTTCCTCGAGCACAGTCCCGCCGGGAAAAGCAGCAGCTGGCTGTCGGACTTGAAGGCCCCGTCCACGAGGGCGGGAAGATTGCGGCATTGGGAACCCGTCTTGTTTACCGGTATGCACATGGGGGCTATGGGCTTGATGAACAGAAGGAAGTCGTTGACGAGCATCTTCACCTCACCGAAGTTGCGTCCTATTATGCCGCATAGCGCGATTCCGTCAACTCCTCCGAGAGGATGGTTGGAAACGAAGGTATAGAGCGTACCGTCGTTCGGAACATTTTCCAGTCCTTCGACCTCGATGTCTATTCCGAGCAAGTCCAGCACCTCCTCACAAAAAACAGGTCCGTCACCCTTGGTCTGTGATATGACCTCATTCAAGAAGTCCTCGTGGAGAATCTTCTTGAGTAACCACACGACAGGGGGCGGAAGTTTACGGCCGAACTTCTCGGCCAATACGCCGTCAATATCAATCAGACGGTAATTATCAGCGAGTTCCATGTGGTTGGGTTTAGTACAGACACAAAGATAACATAAAATGTCATGGAACTGCCAACTTTCAGAAAATCTGACCAAACGGGGCAAAACTTCACCAAGCGAGCGCCCTTTCGAATAATTGGCAGCAGTTGCGAAATGAGACGGGCCCCAGGTAAGGTGTCAAAATTAAAATGACCACTCCCAACAGTTACAGATTATGACCACAGCAACTGAGAAAGGGCTGTATCAGACTCAGACTGATGAGCTTGATACAACCCTATTTCAGGATGCTAAAATTTCAAATTATTCGTTCTTCTTCAGTGTGGGCAAGTCATTGCCTTCGAGAAGTTCGTACCGCCAGTCGCTTTGATCCGTTTCGAGGGCCTCGTTCATGCCAGTAACGGCATCAGCCCAGGTAACGTCCGAGCCGTCCACCTTCGTGGTTTCACCGATGGCGGTGTAATCTTGGCCGATACCATTGCCAGTATAGTCGCTCCAGTAGCAAGCAGTCACAGTGCCGCCGCCGTTTTCGCTGGAGTTCAATCCCACCACGCCGCCGATAGTCACGCCGTAGCTGGTGGAGACACTACCCGAGGCATGGTAGCAGGCGGTCACGGTGCCACCGTTAAATCCCACCACGCCGCCGAGAGGGACGCCGCTGCCCGAAACGCTGCCCGTACTGTAGCAGGCGGTCACAGTGCCGTAGTAGTAGTTGAATCCCACCACGCCACCGACATAATAGGTGCCGGAGACATTACTCGATGCGGTGCAGGCGGTTATGGTGCCGCCGTTGTTGTAACCCACTACGCCACCGAGAGGGGCGCCGGAGCCGGTGGAGACACTACCCGAGGTGCTGCTGTCGGTCACGGTGCCGTAATTGTATCCCACCACGCCGCCGACATATCTGTAGCCTGTTATATCCACATCCTCCAGCGTCAGATTCTGCACCTTGCCGCCGGAGCCGAGATTGCCAATCAGCCCAACATAGTCTGAACCACTTTTGTTGACGGTCAGCCCCGTAATGGTATGGCCGCCGCCCTCGAAGGTGCCGGTGTATTGGTTTGTTTCGTTGCCTACCAATAACCATTCGTAGTCGATGCCCGTCAGGTCGATGTCCTCGTCAAGGGTACAGTTCAGCGAGAGGTCGCTCTGCACGGCTTGGTTCCATGCCAACAGGCCGTTGGCTTTGTAGACCGCGTAAGTATTGGTTGATTCGTCGTAGATGTAGCCCGGGTCTGCCTCGGCGAGGGAGAAGGTGTAAGTATATTCCTCGCCCGCTTTCCATTCGGCATCGTCCGGCATCTCATAGTCGAAGATTCCACCGTTGTCGAATTCACAGGTGATGAAAGCCGTACCCTGCGCCACCGTCTGAGGGGCAACAAGGGCGGTGTAGATGAAGTTTCCCTTGTCATATTCATACGGGACTATCTCGCCAGGGTTGCCGTTCTCGGTGGAAAG
>CAZMTY010000059.1:0-4409 GCA_964569595.1 uncultured Muribaculaceae bacterium | reverse complement strand
GGGTCCGGTCTTTCGAGGCAGGGTCAAAAGGTCACTGAGGGACCGCAACCGTAGGACGCGAGCGTAAGGTGGTGACAAAAAGTCGCTTTTTGCCCCCTTGCATCGCGACAGGCGACTGACGAAGTTGTCAATATTTCAGAGCGTTAGGGAAAAACGCGGAAAAGTTGTAGATTTGGCGACTTGTTTACACATTAAGGAGATGCACGGACACCGCCACGAACATAATCATGGGCATGCCAGACAGCTCAAGTCCCTGAATTTCACCTACTATCTGGCGATAGCGCTGAATCTCGGGTATGTGATACTCGAGGTGGCGATAGGTATGTCGCACAATTCGGTGGGGCTGCTGTCGGATGCCGGCCACAAACTCACAGACGTCCTTTCGTTAATCATTGCGCTCGTAGCTTTCAAGCTTACCGCAAGCCGTCCGGGCAAGCGCTATACCTACGGCTTGCGCAAGACCTCGGTGCTGATTTCCCTGCTCAACGCACTGATTCTGCTGTTTGCGGTCTGCGTAATCATAATTGAAAGCATAGAGAAGCTGGTCAATCCCGAGCCTGTCGACGGGCTTGCGATGTCCTGGACGGCCGGCATAGGCATAATAGTGAGCGGAGTCAGCGCCTTCCTTCTGATGGCCCACCAGAAAGGGGATATCAATACCAGGGGGGCCTTCCTGCACATGGCCACCGACGCCCTGGTTTCCGCCGGAGTAGTCGTGTCCGGAATAATCATCAGCGTGAGCGGCTGGTATTTCGTGGACCCTCTTATAAGCGTGCTTGTAGCCCTCGTAATCCTGTACAACACCTGCAGACTGCTCGCGGAGAGCTTCCGTATGAGTGTGGACGCCGTGCCGGACAGGATAAATTACGATGAGATTCGGGCGATGATAGAACAGACCGAGGGAGTGGAGGGGCTTAGCCGTCTGCACATCTGGTCGGTCAGCGTTTTCGATACCGCCCTTACCGTACACCTGCAGGTCAAGGAAGAATGTGAGCGCGATGCCCTTGTAGGGGAACTGCACCGCAAACTCGGTGAAGCCGGCATAAGCGAGGTCACGATTGAATGTACAAAGTCTGATAAAACATTATGAAAAAACTTGTAGTTTATGCGCTGGCTCTTGCGGCCTGCACTATGGCGCTTTCGTGTGGCAGCCAGTCTGTTTCGCTCTCCGGAGACTGGATTTTCGACACCGTGGACGGGGAGAAGGTCAGCGCGGTCGAGAAGACCCCCTTCCTTTCCTTCGACGAGGCGGAGAAGCGTGTACACGGCTGTCTTGGAGTCAATGTCGTCAACGGAAGCTACACTTTCAAGGGAGACAGCCTGAAATTCAGTCCCATGGCATCGACCATGATGGCGGGACTTCCTCAGGATATGGAGCTTGAGGGCAAGTTGGGAGCCGCTCTTGTGAAAGTGGCCACGGTGGAGTTTGACGGGAACAGCATGAGCCTGAAAGACGCTGCCGGCGAACTTGTTCTGACCTTGGTGAAATCCGAAACACCCCTTCAGACGGACTGAGGGAAAGGTTAATTATACCGAAAGGTCTCCCCCAAAAAAAAGATAATGGAGGATGTCCCGTCACAGGATCTCCTCCATTTTTGAAAATTGGCTCACTGATTGTCTGACTTTATCGTAATGCGATGTTTGCGTTTTGTCGGCAACAAAGGTATGTAAAGAGCGGACGCCGCACAATACCAATTTGTTATGATTTTGCACAAACTGCTTTGATTTTCCGTCCCGCCGGGGCCCCATGCGCCGCCTGTCGCGGGGATTTTGGCCTGATCAGCGGGCCGTTGAAACTATAAGGTCGAGTACTTGCGTCCGTATTCGAGCATCTGCCCGAGATAGTCGTCGGTGTACTCTATCCTGTAGTCCACAATCTCTCCGTCTTTAAGCACAGGGACAATTTCGGGATTCACGAAACCTCCATAGGGTTTGAGCCCGAGAGCATCGTATCTTTCCTTGACTTCCTTGTGCAGTTCGGGGTCTATGTTCACGGCGTAGGTCTCGACAAGTTCGCGTCCCGCCTCATAGTCACCCTCGGACTTGATTCTCTGCACCTCGGCGAGGAGCTTCCCGAAAAGAACGCGCAGGGCCTCATAGTCATTGACCACGAAATAGGTCTTGCCGTCGCGGACTTTCTTCTCTATCACGTTGTCGGCCAGCCCCTGCTCATAGCACCACTCGGCGATGAGTTTCCTGTTCTGCATGTGGGCTTCGGTATTCTTCCTGCCAAGTTCCACACGGCTGAACTGCACCAGCAGACCGTTGCGTATATAGTTGGCATACTGTGCCTTGTATGCCTCCAAATCGGGAAGTATCCCGAGTTCCACGAGTTTGGGATCGGCACTATAATAGAGTCCGAAGAGGTCGGCCCTCGTTTCCTCGAGGGTGGAACTGTACTCTCCGAGTGCGTTGGAGGATACTCCCGGCAGAATCTGTCCGGAACCGTGTCCGAGGCATTCGTGGAGGTCCGTGTGGATTTCGTCTGTGAGCGAGAGATATTTCTTTGCCATCGCAATTTCCTCCTCGTCCCAGGCGAACTCGTTCAGCGTGCTCTTGGGCGACTCGAGGGCGGCGAGGTTATAGGCGTTGGTAATATTGGCTATGGTCACGGATTTGGAACCGTGTTCCTTGCGTATCCAGTCGGCGTTGGGAAGGTTGATGCCTATGGGCGTGGAGGGGTAGCAGTCTCCGCTGAGCGTGGTCACGTTGATGACCTTTGCGGAAATGCCCTTCACTGCCGATTTCTTGAAACGGGGGTCTACGGGAGAATTGTCCTCGAACCACTGCGCGTTGCTGCTGAGCAGTTCGGTGCGCTCGGAGGCTGCGTGGTCCTTGATGTTTACGAGTCCTTCCCAGCTTCCCTTGCGGCCGAGGGGGTCGTTATAGTCCTCGATGAAGCCGTTCACGAAGTCCACGGTCCCGAGGGTGTCCTGCACCCATTCGATGTTGTACTTGTCCCAGGTCCTGAGGTCTCCGCTACGGTAATACTCGATAAGCGTGGCGATATATTGTTTCTGCAGCTCGTTTTCGGCAAATTCTGAAGCCTTTCCAAGCTCTTCCACTATCTTCTCTATGGCAGGGGAGTACAGCCCGCCTATGCGGTAGACCTCTTCCCTCACCACTCCGTCGTCGCCCTTGACGACCCTGCTGTTCAGACCGTAAGAAACGGGTTCTTTGTCATTGGGGTCCATCATATTATGGTAGAAGCGCTCCACCTCGTCGCGGCTGACGTTCTCGTAGAAATTGACCGACGACAGGGCAACTATATCGCCCGTGCTGCTGTTGGATTTCCTCTGCGGGAAAATGTCGGGGTCATAGATTATCTCGAGCAGTCTTGAGGATTCCGCCTCGTCTATTCCTACGTCATTCATCAGTGAGCCGAAGTATTCCTTGCTGCATGAGGGGAAGAACTTGTCCTCGGCGTAGTGGTGGTGGATGCCGTTGCTGAAGAACAAACGCTTGGCATAGACGGTGAAGCCGGCGAACCCGTCCGTGGTCCTGTCGCCGCTGTAATTTTCGAGTATGTTCTCTACGGCCTTTCTTATGGGCAGGTTGAAGCGGCCGTTCTGGTCCCAATAAATGTCACGACCGTATTTTGCGGCTTCCCCGAGGTGGTAGACATAGGCTTTCTGCCTCAGTGTAAGCTCGTCCCAGTCGGGAACGCGATACCTCATCACCTTGAGGTCGGCAAATTCGTCGATGAGATACTTGAAATCATCGTTCTGTTGTGCGCTTTTCCTCTCCGAGCAGCAGACGGCAGAGACGATGGCTAAAGCTGAAAATGCTGTCATTTTTAAAACTTTGTGCATAGGTCAAACTTTTTCAGAATCATTGTCCGTTTATGTTTACGGCCGTAAATATACATTTTTCGGCGGATTGCACTGTCCTGTCCGTATGCCGTTTTTCGATGGCCCAAGCGCCGGGACAGCTCCGGAAGCCTATTCAAAGAGATACGGCCTTGTTCAGTCCGCTTTCTACAAATACAGAAGGAACCTATAGTCCAAAATACTTTTTAACCATATCCTTGAGCTGAGCCGCTGACAGATTCGCTGTTCCCGCCGATTCTATAAGAGAGAACTCCTCTTTATTCCTGCTTATGACAAACTTGCGTTCTTGTCCGTCTATTTCGGCAAGCAAATGGAAATTCCCCTTGTATGCCTGTTCTATACGGATATTCTTTACAATATGTCCGTTTATGACAGATTCGCATATTGCAGGGGCTGCTTCTCCTGACTCTCCCCATGATTTTAAATGCTCAATTATAGTGCTTTCAACACGTCCTGTCCACTGTTCTGCAACACCATATTTAGTGGCAACCCTGCGAAATTGTTTCAGGGCATTGACTATATCCCGTATGATTGCGTCGGGTCTGCGTATTCCATTATCCTTGGCAAATTGAATAACAT
>CAZMTY010000058.1:0-4695 GCA_964569595.1 uncultured Muribaculaceae bacterium | reverse complement strand
GCCGCCCGGAATAGCAAATAAATTTTCTTTACTCTCCGCTTCTTCTTATATTTGCAGGAAATTTTAAAAGGACTATGGACATCAAAACTATCGGAGTTCTGACATCAGGCGGTGATGCACCCGGAATGAACGCATGTGTCAGGGCGGTGACCAGGGCTGCCATCTACGAAGGATGGAAGGTCTACGGAGTCTATCGCGGATATGAGGGACTGCTCAACGGGGAAATCAAGGAACTGACGACCGAAAGCGTCAGCAACACTATCCAGAGGGGCGGAACAATACTCAAGACCGCCCGAAGCGATGAATTCCGCACGCTCGAGGGGAAGGCGAAAGCCTATGAGAACATCAAGAAGTTCGGCATCGATGCGCTGATTGTCATCGGCGGAAACGGTTCCCTCGCGGGGGCCCAGCAACTTGCCCAGCTCCACGACGTTACGGTAATCGGTCTGCCCGGCACCATTGACAACGACCTGTACGGCACAGACTCGACCATAGGCTACGACACCGCTCTCAACACTATCATGCAATGTGTGGACAAGATCAGGGACACGGCGACCAGCCACAATCGCATATTCTTCGTTGAGGTCATGGGTCGCGATGCCGGTTTCCTGGCCCAGAACAGTGCTATCGCTTCCGGCGCCGAAGCTGCAATCATACCCGAGGACAACACCGACATCGACCAGCTCGCCACCTTCATAGGCCGCGGCATAAGGAAGAGCAAGAACAGCAGTATAGTCCTCGTTTCCGAAAAAGAAGGCGGAGCCATGCATTACGCGGAACGTGTGCGCAGGGAATATTCCGAGTACGACGTGAAGGTTTCCATACTCGGACATCTCCAGAGGGGCGGAACTCCTACCGCTTTCGACAGGATACTTGCCAGCCGTCTGGGAATCGCATCCATTGAAGCCCTCAAGGAAGGCCAGCGTAACATCATGATAGGTATCAAGAATGACCAGATAGTCTACGTTCCCATTTCCAGGGCTATCAAGATTGACAAGCCCATAGACAAGGAACTCATCAATGTACTCACTATACTCTCAATTTGAGGAAATTTGAAATTTATGGCCGGGCTCCGGTTCCGGCAATGGGGTATTAGCTCAGCTGGTAGAGCGTCAGGTTCGCAATCTGAAGGTCAGGGGTTCGAACCCCCTATGCTCCACAGTCCAAAAGATATACGCCGTATGACGGTCGAAAAGTCGTCATGACGGCCGTGGTCGGAAAGTAACGATATTCAGAAGCACTCGCCACGAGGGCCCGCAACCGATAAGACGGTTAAGTTTATAGCAGATTGATGGTCGGGGGCACGCGTCCCGAAGGGCACGCGACCGCAGGGGGCAAGTGGGGGTCTATCAAAACACCAAAATTTTAAAATCATCCCTGCTACAAATATCTGTGGCCGGGTCAATTCTTCAAATGCGACATTTTGATACCTCTGCAGGGGGCGCGCGACGAAGAAAAAACTTTAAGGGGGCGTATCGGATTTGACACGCCCCCTCATATTTTCCAAAAACCTTAAGTCGGCAAGCTATCGAGGATAATTCCTGAAAGCGATGCAGGCGTTGTGGCCTCCGAAACCGAATGAATTGGAAATTCCGAGGGTCAGCTCCGACTTCACCGCATGGCAAGGAGTATAGTCGAGATCACACTCGGGATCCGGAGCGGTGAGATTTATGGTAGGAGGAACTGTCCCCGTCCTCAATGCCATTATGGTGGCTATAGCCTCCGCCCCGCCGGCTCCGCCCAGCATGTGGCCTGTCATTGACTTGATTGAACTGATATGGGCCTTGTATGCAAAATCCCCGAGCGCGAGTTTGCAGGCCAGGGTCTCTGCAGCATCGTTCAGTTTGGTTCCCGTGCCGTGGGCATTGATATAGAGATTGTCGCTCCCCTCGTCGAAGCCGGCCTCCCCGAGTGCGAGTTTCATGCTCATGGCCTGGGTCGAGCCGTCCGGACGGGGTGCCGTGGCGTGATAGGCATCGCAGGTATTGCCATATCCCACTACTTCCGCCAGTATGTTTGCCCCGCGACCGATCGCATGGTCAAGTTCCTCAAGCACGAGCACACCCGAACCGCAGCCCATCACGAAGCCTTTCCTGTCGGCACTGAAGGGCAGGGACGCATACGCAGGGTCATCCGACCTTGAGAGGGCCTTGGCATTCGCGAAGCCTGCAATCCCCAAAGGCGTCGTCATGAATTCGGTCCCGCCGGCAATTACGGCATCGCTGTATCCGTCGCGTATGGCTCTGTAGGCTTCCCCTATGGCATTCGTAGACGTGGCGCATGCCGTGACCACATCAAGGCAGGGCCCGCAGGCATGGAAACGTATGGCAATCTGGCCGGCCGCCATATTCGAGATGACCGTGGGGACGAAAAGGGGTGAAATCCACTGCCCCGCAGGGTCCTCTACCATATTCACCGATTCACGGTACTGGCTCTCGAAACCGCCGAGCCCCGAACCCACATATACTCCGAGGCGGAAGGGGTCCAGATTCGCCTCCTCTCCCACGGTGACGAGTCCGGACTGTCTCATGGCCTGTACCGCAGCCGCCATCGCATATTGCACGAACTTGTCCTGCTTGCGCATGAAGGCCTTGTCAAGCCCGTAAGCCCCGCCGTCAAAGTTCTTTATCATTCCCGCTATCCTGACCGGAAGGCCGTCTGTGGGGAAATCCTGTATATAATCAATACCGCAGACTCCCGCAACGAGGGAATCCCAAAATGTTCCGAGGTCATTGCCGACAGGGGAAATCACTCCCATACCGGTCACCACAACTCTTTTTCTTTCCATATTTTAGCGTATTAGTTCACGTGCGGAGCCGAGCAGCCTTTCCGCACCGTTCATGATATCTTCCACTATCTCCGCAGCGCTCTGCCTGCGGCTTATCATTCCTGCAACCTCGCCGGCAATAAAGCTGCCCTCCGAATTGTCCCCGTCGAAAACCGCCTTGCGCATGGCTCCGGTACCGAATTTCAGCACCTCTTCCGCCGGCACTTCGGGGTCATATTCCATTTTGAGGAATTTCTTGGAAAACGGGGTTTTGAGACAGCGCACCGAATCTCCCAAAGTCTTGCCGGTGACCACCGTAGACACGTCAGAAGCCTTGATCAGCTTCTCCTTGTAATTGTCGTGTATGCGGCATTCGTCGGCAATGAGGAATCTCGTCCCGAGCTGGACTCCGCTGGCTCCGAGCATGAAAGCAGCGGCGGCACCACGGCCGTCGAAGATGCCTCCTGCGGCAAGCACGGGAATATTTACGGCGTCAACTACCTGAGGCACAAGGGCCATGGTGTGGCTCTCGCCTATATGGCCTCCGGATTCCGCACCTTCCGCTATCAGAGCATCAGCCCCGCAATCCCGGGACTTGAGTGCATGGGCGACCGAGGCGATTACGGGTATAACCTTGATACCCGCAGCCTTCCACTTGGGCATATACACTGCCGGAGAACCGGCGCCGGTAGTCACGATGCCCACTCCCTCTTCCACCACCAAATCCGCAATCTCCGCAACATTGGGGGCCTTGAGCATTATATTCACGCCAAAGGGCTTGTCAGTCAAACTCTTGCATTTACGAATCTCCTCGCGGACGGCTTCCGTACTGAAATTGATCGATGAAATCAGTCCGAGACCGCCGGCTTCGGACACCGCGGCTGCAAGACGGGCGTCGGAAACCCAGGCCATACCGCCCTGGAACAGCGGATACCGGATGCCGAGCATGTCACAAATAACGCTATGTATCATAACATTGTATTAAAACGGCCCAAATTTACAAAAAATATGAGGATTAGCCTTCAAACCCCACTTGACATTAAACGTTATAAATATTATATTTGAGAGATGCACGGAATTATTACAATAGGCCGGGAATTCGGCAGCGGCGGACGCGAACTCGGAGAACTGCTTTCCGAGCTTCTCGGTGTGCCGTATTACGACAAGTTTACCACCGAAGCCCTTCGCGACGGCTATGCCTCTGACATGCCGTTATCGACTTCAGCCGGGGGAACTTCCACAGGCTCGGCTTCCTCTGGCCAGGAACAGAGGATACTCCAGATTCAGGACACACTCATGGAACTCGGCCGCAAAGGCCCCGGGCTTTTCATGGGGCGCGGCGCCGATGTGATACTCAAGGAATTCCGGCCGCTCAGGCTCTTTGTCTATTCCGATATGGCCTCAAAACTCAAGCGCTGCCGGGACCGTGACCACACGGCCGCGGAACTCGACGACCGCGAACTCGGAAGAATGATAATGCAGGTGGATATAGAAAGGGCCAGATGGTACAGGGCACTGACCGGGGCCCGCTGGGGCGACAAGACCAACTATGACATCTGCCTGAATACCTCGGGATGCAGCATAGGGGATATAGCCCCTTCGGTAGCCGAACTCGCCCGGGTGTGGTTCAGTGGCCAGAAAGTCGCTGACAATAAAGTAAAAATATACTAAATCAACAGAAACACAATTATTTACACATGAAACGAACAATCAAGGCTGTGCTGGTTGCCACGCTTGCAGTTCTTTGCACGGTTCCAACTTTCGCCGAAGGCGACAAGACCATCAAGAGGAAGGTCGCCATAGGGCGTTTCTCGAATGAGACCCAATATGCAAAGGGCCTGTTCTACGACAAGGAGAACGACCCCATGAGAAAACAAGCACTCGATATCCTTTCGACCAGACTCGCTTCAAGCGGGAAATTCATACTC
>CAZMTY010000057.1:0-5132 GCA_964569595.1 uncultured Muribaculaceae bacterium | reverse complement strand
TGCAAAAACAGGGTGTCGGCGGGAGTGTCGCCCTGCAAAGTCAGAACGCCCATGGAGTACGGAGCGGAACCCTGCGCGGCATCTGCGGCAGCGCGGCTCTGCGGCAGGCTATACCACCCGTCCGTCCCGGAAACCTCGAAGCTGATCGTCGGCTCCGAAGATACCGACGCACCGGCCATCGGGTCCTTCGTACATCCTGATATCAACAAGGCTGCGGACAGGACGGCCAAAGGCCAAAAACGTTGCGGGAACAAAAACAGTTTTATCTTTTGCATATTGTATGCGTTTTAAGATTAAAACGGGGCCGTGCAACCAAGGTGAGTGAAATTACAGTTCTATTCCCGGTTGCGGGTCGGCGTCCTCCCAATCCGATACGCTCACCGTGAACTGGATTGCCTCGCCGAGGATGTCCTCGCCAGGATTTCTGTCATTGTCCGGGTCGGGATCAGGACTGGGGTCGGGATCCCCGCCGTCGGGACCTTCAGGATCGACATAACCGGCGCCCTTGCTGAAATTGAGAGTATAGACGTAGCGCTTGCCCGGCTCCCAGTCCGTGCCAATACCCACGGCAGCCCAGCCGTAAGCGCCCGCTGCGGGAGGATAAATCTGGGCCCCGTCCTTGGTGCAGATATTCAGCAGGACGGACAGATAGGCATTCTCGGAGTCGTTGGAGCCGTCGTTCTCGGGATCCCACGCGCTCAGCTGCTGGGGAATCAGCATCGCACTGCCGTTGACGTCCGTGCCGGCCGCATTCATAATGTCCACGGCCTCTGCCGTCAGCGTATGTTCCGTGTCATACTTGATCATGTAGTCGGCCTTCGTGCCGCTCAGCGGCGTTGTAAACGCCACGCTTGCGAAGTCAAACGTACCCGTCGATTCCACCGAGCCTATCTTCACACCCTTGACCTTGAAAACATAGGCCGTATTCGAGTTCAGGGCCTTCACCTGAATCTGCGAAAGACGGTGCCCGAACACCAGCGCGACACCGCTCCCTTCGTTGTCGGCCTTATTGCCGGTCGCATTGGCCGTAATGAAGTCTATCTGATCGGCGATTGCGGTATCCGGAGTAATGGTAACGGATTTCGTCGTCTGGTTGATTGTCACGCCTGAAAGCGTCGAGGGGGCATAGGCGTAGAACGAAAGCGAACCCGTAGAAGGCCAATAATAGACAGGATTGGTAGTGTAGGTGCCCGTCGAACTGTTTTTCGTAAAGGTCGCATCGGTGAAATAGGATTCTCCGGTCCCGGTGAGAGCCGTCACATTGAACGATTCGAGGTTGCCAATCGTCGTCTCCACGGCACGGGTACCCATAGCCGGGCGGAACGTAATTCCGTCACCCAGGTTGACGCTCCTGGTTTCATCCTTCGAGCAGGAAATCATGGCCAAAGCTGCAGCGGCAGCGAAAACAATAAATATTTTTTTCATGACTGATATTTTAAATTGATAGGTAAATGGTCGTGTTACATTTCTATATCGATATTCTCTTCATTCCACTCGTCCACAGAGGGCTGGAAACCGCCACCGTTATTGATAGGCTCAGGCAGTTGAAGGCCGCCCAGACTTAAAAGAACCTCGTATGCCTCGGGATCTTCGTGCAGTTGCGAGGTAACCTCATCCGCATCGAAAGTATAGGCATACTGGCTGCCGTCGGACAGGATTGCATAGACGATCAGGGTATGACGGGTTTGCGCACCGGGGCAATGGTGGAAAAACAGGAACTCCCCTTCGACTCCCGTCTCATCGGCGCCGGCATGCAATTCAAACGGATGAGTGACCGACTCGTCCGATAATTCCGCCGAACCGGGCACGATGCCGCCAGACATGGTCGACAAGGTAGCGCTCATACCCAAAACGTATTTCATATTCTCTATACCGGTAATCTCGACCCGACATGTGCGGAACGATACGACAGGACGGAGTGTGAGTTCGGATTCCCGTTCCGACTCCGTGAGCACAATATCCTCTTTGGTACCTGTCCACAGTCTGTCGGAAGTCCGGGCCACACGTTCCTCCTCCGTGCCCTCGGCGCGAGGGGCGTTGTCCGAGGAGACACCAAGACTGGTGAGGCTCGAAGGGAGCAGGTCCGCCGTTTGGGTCGAAAGTTCGAATGTTCCGTACCGCTCCGTATTCCGGTAAACGATTCCTTCCGTGTCGGAGTTCAGGCAGAGAGCATCATAGGAGCCGACAGGCACGCTGATAGTGCCGCCGTTACGGTCGGTGAACTCGTATCGCAGAACCTCACCCTCCTCTTTCGGAAAGAGGTACAGAGACATGGAGGCAGGCGCGGCATCGGGCGACTCGGACCAGTCGAAGATCACCTTCAACGAAGTGACATGGGGATGGTCGTAGCAGAGATTTTTATGCTCGCAGGCTGCCAGCGTAAATGTGACTGCGCAAAGCAGCAGGTATTTGATCATATATTTCATTATCGTGTTCCTCCTTTCCCTTTATTGGTGTTCCCCCGGCCAATCAGCCACACGAGCGAGATTTCCGCTTTGGTAGGGCCGAACCAATGACGTTGTCTGGTCTCCTGCCATACATAGTGCCCGTCGAGGGGATCGTACACCTTGTATTCGCCGCCGAGGTAGCCTATACCTATGCCGAAGTCGATATTCAGGCGCCTGGCGACGGGTAGCGAATAGCCGTACTCAATGCCCGCGCCGTAGCTCAATTCGCTCAGGTAGCCCGTGCCGCCCAGCTCGAAGTCGTAGGTCAGCATCTGGCCGTACAGCCCGAGGTGGTGGCCCGTGAGCGGCTTTTCCCCAGCACGTCTGCCGAAATACTTGCGTATGTCCAGTTCCCCGCCGTAGTTGCGCCAGTAGTAGTGGCTTTGGTCGCTATTCCACCAGGCGTACATCCAGCTTCCTCCTATGGACCATCCCCGGCCGAGGTGGAACTCCACGCCTATATTCGGCACGAGGGCCACATCGTAGAGCATATTCGTTTTCAGCGACATATAGAACGGCTTGCGCCCGGACGATTCCTCTTGTACTGGGGTCCCGTCGGGAACGGGTGCAGGTTCTACGACGGGCTCAGGTTCGGCTTGAGTCACCGGTTCCGGAGCAGGTTCGGGCTCAGGCTCAGGTTCGGCAGCCGGAAGCGGGACCTCGATCTCGCAAATCAGGTGCAAGCCGGCACTCCGCAGTTCGGGGAAGAAATGCTCGTACATATACCACCACGGGTTACCGCCACGAAGCATACCCAACTGCCTGTAACGGCCGTCCACGATTTTCCCGTCGCGAAATATCCATACGGGGGTGTTGCGCAGTATTTCCAGCACTTCGTCCCGGTACGGCATATCCGAAGCTGCGACCAGTCTCTCCAGCCCTTCCCAGTCGATACCCAGCCCTTGAATGTCGAGGGCGGCTCCTTCGGTCGAGATATGCTCTTCAACCCAGGCGACGAGGTTCTTCGCACGCTTTTCAGCCAGAATTTCGTTCCGCACGGCACTGCCTTCAGGCGATGACATACCCACGATTCGGAGAGTTTTAATACGGCGCGAGGCGTCCTGCTGCAATATCCGGACACTGTCCGCGAAAGCGGCCAGACGCTCTGCGTTGTCATGGTAATCGGGTTCCAGAATCGAATAGCCCTGACGGAAAAAGACCTGGACGCTCAGAGTATCGTTCTGTACCTGTTCCTGCCCGCAAGCGACATGGTAGCATCCGAACAGCAACAGGAATGGCATCAATATTTTTATTCTCATTCCTTGGGAAATTGGTTGTCAGATATGGTGTGATTGTCCTTCGCGCTAAATGTCGGCAGGAACCCGCTCTTTCCGCCCGGCTTTAGTGGAAGACTGTTTCGTGCCGTACCTTAACTCCAAAGGTGTCACGCCGAAATATTGTTTGCAGAAAGTCGAGAAATAGGACAAAGTGACGAAACCATAGCATGAGGCGATATTCGAAAAGCTTTTGTCGGTATTCCGAAGATCGCGCAGTATACATTCGGCACGGCGTTCGTTAATCCACTTGCGTGCAGGCTGCCCGAACTCCTCTTTGAATCTTCTCTGAAAAGTGCGCAGACTCATGTTGGCCAAGGACGCAAAGGTGTTCACGTCCTCCATGTGCAGATAATTTTGAAGAACGAAATCCTTGAAATCAACGCCGCTGGTGTCGATAACGGATTCCAACAGCATATAAAGCTCTTCCTTGCTGTGATAGGCACGCAGAAGAATACACAGCTCCTCCTGCTTGATCCGGTGGAAATGAATACAGCCAAGCCCCTGGTCCAGATGGTGAGAGAGTGCCGAATAGTAATCAACAAGTTCCTTACAAGCTTTCAACTGCCTTTTTTTGAGAGGGTAGTTGCCGTTAAGATGACGCATCTCGCGTCCCAGATGGGCCAGATTGTATTTGTTGCAAAGAGGCATTTGCCCGGTAAAAAAGCTGGCAATGAAATGGCAAGAACCGGACGTTTGTCCCGTGAAGTTTGTACCCTTTGGGATAGACACCAACGTACCGCGCTCGATAGTGTACGGCGTAAACCCCAATGTAATCTGCAGACAACCTTCCAGAACATAAACAAGAACATGACGGGTTTCGTTCAAATCCGAAATATCCACGCCATCAGGGAAACGAAACTGTCTGAACATCGCATTTTCTTCCGTTGCATAATATACGCAACCCAAATGCTCGTCTTTGTTGTACAGTGGCATATGTGTGAGTCAGGTTAATGTAGTTATTAGTTTTTTGTTATTGGTTATCGGCGGCAAAAGTATGTCTTTTTTCACAATTATGATTTCAAAAAAATGACAAAAATTGTCGGAAAAACGACAAAAATTACGCTTTTAAAATTTTGGAATAAAGACAGTTACACTTAGGACTTCCGGAAATGTGCCACTCGCTTCATCCTATGCCCTACTGTCGCGTTTAACACAGTCGTGAAGGCCCTGCGCGCAGGAGTTTTTGTTCACTTGTGTTTTTGACTTTTTCCGGCCCCCGACTGCCGCGTTCAGATAAATTGTGGCGGATTTCATCCGGGAGTTTTGCCCGTCTCAAATCACGCCGGCTACATTTCTCACATAGTATAATAATGCTATCTCAAGACTAAAGCGGAGGTTCGAGTAAAAATAAAGTGAATGGCATCGGTAAAAGTGAAATTTCGTCCTTCCACCGTAAGCGGCAGGGAAG
>CAZMTY010000056.1:0-5349 GCA_964569595.1 uncultured Muribaculaceae bacterium | reverse complement strand
ACTTCAGCCTCAACGGCGACGGGCACGGCGGGTCTTCTTCCTTCTGGAGAGCACCAGAGCCACTACAATCAACACGACCACCGCTGCAATAATTACCACGGTGACGCCTCCTGCATTGTCGCCCTTGACGCGTGACCACATGGCCAGCAGTTCCTCGGTGCCGCGGTCATGCATCATTCCGCAATTCTCGATGATGGAAACTTCCGGATACATGATGGGATTCACGCAGGCTGCAGTCGCACTCTCACCGAAGAAATAGCTCACGTCCATAGGCTCAAACCGAGTGCTGTCGCTCACCGCAGCAAGTATCTCCTCTCCGCCCAATGCGCTCACATAGCCTACCACGTCCATATTCCTGAGGGCATTCTCCGGCATGCACATATAATTGATGAAATACCGGGCCGCCTTCAGGTTTTTGGCATACTTCGGAATCACCCAGGCATCGAACCATACCACACTGCCCTCCTCGGGAACCGCATAGTCGAGGGGCACTCCTACGGCCGCGGCCTCATCTATAGCCCACTGGGCATCTCCGCTCCATGCAAAGTTGATCCAGCCTTTCTCCTTCGTCATCATCTCCTTCCCGAAATCGACCTCCCAGCCCGCTATGTTCTCCTTCATCGCATTGAGGAACTCCTCCACACGGGCTATGGACTCGGGCGAAACGTCATTGGCAAGCTCGTCTACCGTAGTCTCCCCATTCTTTACAGACTCGTAATTGAGGGCGATGTTCAGGGTGGTGTAAACGTCACGGAAAGCCTCCTTCATGAAAATCTTGTCCTTGAATCTGGGGTCCTGGAGTACGGACCAGGTTTTCACCTCCTCTGCGGTCACGAAACGGGTGTTGTAAATAAGTCCCACCGTACCCCACATATAGGGAACCGCGTAGTCGCGGGGGTCCTTGCCGTCACCTTCCACAAAACCGAGCATTTCCGTCATGAACGGAGACATATTGACGGTGTAGTCGGGAGTATCCCCGAAATCCCTGTCAATCGGAAGGAGAAGGTCAGCCTTGAGCATGCGCTCGATAATGTAATCCGAGGGACACACGACATCGAAATCCTCCCTGCCCTTCTCAATCTTCGAAAGCATCACCTCGTTGATATCAAAGAGCTGATAGATAATTTCCACAGGCTCGCCGGTCTGCTCCTCATACCACTGTTCGAACTCGGAGATCAGGTCCTCGTCGATGTAGTCGGCCCAGTTGTACACTTTGAGCTGGTGCTCACGGTCAGCGGCCAGGCTGCAAAGGGCCGTGGCCACCAGGCAGATTGCGGACAAAAAGATTTTTCTCATTTTACTTTTTCTGTTTATTGGTTTTTAAGGTTCGCACGTTGATTATAATCAGCAGCGTGAGTACTGCCAGGAAGATAATTGTCATCAGCGGACGCAGTTCCGGGGTAAGTCCGCCCTTCCTCGCGTCTGCATAGATATAGGTAGAGAGGGTTTCGAGCCCCTGGTTGCCCTTGGTGAACAGGGTCACCGCGAAATCGTCAATCGACAGGGTAAAGGACAGAATAAAGCCCGAAATCATGGCCGGACGGATCTGGGGCACTATCACCTTGCGCAGGGCCTGGGCCGGAGTGGCGCCGAGGTCGAGGGCAGCCTCGTAGATATTGGGATTCATCATCCTCAGACGAGGCAGCACGGTCAGCACCACGTAGGGCGTGCAGAAGGAGATATGCGCCAGAAGGACAGTGATATAGCCCTGGGTAACCCCCACCGCCACGAAAAGTATAAAGAGCGAAATACCCGTGATGATGTCGGGGTTCAGCATGGGAATATCGTTCAGAAAGGTGATGGCCTTGCGGCTGCGCCCGTGCATATTGTGTATGCCCACGGCCGCCACGGACCCGAGTACGGTCGAGAAGAGGGCCGCAAGCAGTCCTATGCTTATGGTATTCTCGATTGCCTTGACCAGGGAATTGCTCAGACCGCCGGAGAACATGGACTCGTAGAGCTTGGTCGAGAAGCCCGTCCAGTTGCCGAGCACCTTGGCCTCGGTGAAGGAGAAGATGGCTATAATCAGAATGGGGGCGTAGAGCATTATGAGCAGCAACGCCAGATAGCCCCTCGCAAGTATCTTCTTCATCATATCATACCTCCTTGTTCACTCTCCCGGGCGCTGTCCTGGTCGCCGATGAGCGTGGTCAGGCCTATAATCAGGAGCATCATCAGCGCGAGGGCCGAACCGTAGTTCCAGAAGCCGTTGTTGATATTCTCCTGAATGGTGGTACCGAAGAGCTTTACCTTGTTGAGAGTCAGCAGCTCCGCAATGGCGAAGGTGGAAATGGTCGGCATGAAGACCATGAGCACCCCGCTCCATACTCCCGGCATGGACAGTGGTACGGTCACCTTCCAGAACACCTGCGAGGGAGAAGCTCCGAGGTCCTGTGCAGCCTCTATGTAGGAATTATCCATCTTCTCAAGGGAGTTGTAGATAGGATAAATCATGAAGGGCAGGAAGTTGTAGACCATACCGAAGGTCAGGGCCCCCTCCCCCAGGGGCAGGCGCAGGAAATCGAAGACGGCCACCGTGGCAAGCGTGCGTATGAGTATGTTTATCCACATGGGCAGGATAAAGAGCATAACCGTGATTCTCGAACGGTTGAACTGGGACTTGCTCAGTATCCACGCCGCCGGATAGGCTATGAGCAGGCATAGCAGGGTCGTCACGAAGGCCACCTGTATGGAGTACAGGAAGGTATTCAGGTCGTGCCTGGTGGTGAAGAAACGCACGATGTTGTCGAAGGTGAAGGCCCCGGTATGGGCGTCGCGGAACGCATATACCCCTATCATCACCAAGGGCAGGGCCACGAAGAGAATCAGGAAAATCAGATACGGCAGGGCCCAGGTGGATCTCTTAATCTTCATTTTTCCTGAGTCTGATGTTTTCCGCAGCCAGATTTATTCCCACAAGGTCGCCCTTGTCCCATATATCGTCGGTATCCACCCAGATGTGCTCGCCATCCTCGGTAATCACCGTGATGTGGTAGTGGTCGCCCTTGTAGAGCAGGAAATGCACCTCTCCCGCGAACATACCGTCCTCCTGATGGTCCACGAGTTCAACCTTGTCGAAATCCACCTCCGCAATCACGCTGTCGCCCGGCTCGAATGCAGAAGCGGCCTCGCAGTCCACCTTCTCTCCGAAAAGCTCTATGCGGTTCCCGGACAGGACTTCCGCGGGGAAACTGTTGGTCAGCCTCTCCTTGCTCATGACCTGGATATCGAAAGGCTTTATATGCATTGCCACCACGGAACCAACGGGGAAGGCGTTGTAATCCTGAATCATAATCTCATAGTCCGTATCCGTATCCACGTACATCTCGTAGTGGACGCCCTTGAAAGTGCAGGACCTGACGGTGCCCTTGAACTGCCCGCCCTCGGATTCCGGCCCTATATAGATATCTTCCGGCCTCACCACCACGTCCACGGGGACATTCTCGCCGAAGCCCTCGTCCACGCATTCGAACTCATGGCCTATGAACTCCACCTTGCGGTCGCTTATCATGCGGCCGTTCAGAACATTGGACTCGCCTATGAAGTCGGCCACGAAGGAATTCCGAGGCTCGTTGTAGATTTCCTCGGGGCTTCCCGTCTGCAGTATCCTGCCCTCGTTCATCACGACTATGGTGTCCGAGAGGGTCAGCGCCTCCTCCTGGTCGTGGGTAACGTAGATGAAGGTAATGCCGAGCTGGGCGTGCATCTCCTTGAGCTCTATCTGCATGTCCTTGCGCATCTTGAGGTCGAGCGCGGCCAAAGGTTCGTCGAGCAGGAGCACCCTGGGGCGGTTCACCAAAGCCCTCGCTATGGCCACCCTCTGCTGCTGTCCGCCGGAAAGCGATTCAACGTCGCGGCTTTCATAGTCCGTCATGCTCACCATCTTGAGTATGCGGCGCACCCGCTTGTCTATCTCGTCGGTGGGGACCTTCTGGAGTTTGAGGCCGAAGGCTATGTTGTCGTACACATCCAGATGGGGGAACAGGGCATAACGCTGGAAGACCGTATTGAAAGGACGCTTGTACGGGGGCAGTGAGGATATATCCTTGCCGTCGAGCAGTATCCTTCCCTGGTCCGGGGCGAGAAAGCCGGCTATGAGCCTGAGCGTTGTGGTCTTTCCACAGCCCGACGGACCGAGCAGGGTCACGAATTCCCCTTCCCTTATATCTATGCTTACGTCACTGAGCACCTCCTTGCCGTCATAGGACTTTGAGAGGTGCTGGAGGGAAATAACTATATCGTTATTCATCGGCTATTTCGAAAAAGATTGAAGCTCAGGTAGTAACGTGCTCCAAGGCTAAGGGTTGCAGTTTCCAGGAGAGAGTTGTAGCCGGCGTATGCGTGAAGAACCAGTTCATCCAGGGGATAAAACTGGAATATGGCTCCGGCACTGAACCAGGGGTCCATTGAGGAACTGTCCACGTACACGCCCACCACGGACAGGTCGAAGTCGTCCCATTCGTAAGCGACGCTGCCGCGCAAGGTGGTTCCGTAGAGGAGTCTCCATTCTTCCTCGTCGTAGCCGCTGTTGTTGCTCCAGTCTACGGTTATGGTCCAGTCATCGTCTATCGTGAACCTCTGTCCGAGGGTCACGAGCCAGTCGTAGTCTCCCCTGCCGTACTCGAGCGCGCTCACGCTCCAGATGTTGGAGAACCAGCCGTAGTCTCCCCTCCACTGGGCCGAATAGCTCCACAGACCGCTCGTAAAGGGATGTTCTCCATAGGGAGAGGTGGTCATCTGCAGACTCAGTTCCGTCATCTCCGACGGAGAGGTCCAGGCTACGGTTCCGCCCCACTGATAGCAGGCAAGATTGTCCCACAGCGGAGTGGTGAAATCGGTGTGGACATCCCAGTCCCATTCATCGAATTCAAAGCCTCCGTTGCTTATCATGCCCTTTCCGAGCGAGACAGTCCAGTTCCCGAAGGAGAAGTCCGCAAGAAGATAGTCGAGCCAGTTGGGTGTGTCGGAGCGGCCGAGGTCCAGATAGGGCCAGGCATAGTCTCCCCCGTTGTGCAGCCAGTGGTTTGCGACGGTCCAGGAAAAATGCTCTGAAAGCGAGCCTTCGAAAAGAGTGTAAATTGAAGAGTTGCCGTGGTTGAAACCCAAACCGGAATCGCCGGCAGTGTAGGTAGGGTTAATATCCAGGCGAGGAATGAGGGTTACCTCGGCATACCTGCCAAGGTGGTCAGCCTCTTGCGAGTGCGCAAGCAAGGCCGGCAGCAGAGCTGCGGACAATAAAAGCAGTTTCTTCATTTCGCGTAAACATAAAAAAGGATTTTGTTACACTTCGCCGCGAATATACAAAAAATTCTAACTTTGGGGGTTGAGAAATTACAATTTTACGATGTA
>CAZMTY010000055.1:0-5792 GCA_964569595.1 uncultured Muribaculaceae bacterium | reverse complement strand
GTCTCCGGCGCGCGCAAGAAGTGTGTCGTGTCGTACATATTTACTTGTCCCACAGGCAATTCTCCGCCAGGTTCTGCTACGGGCAGGCGAAGGGATGCAAGCCCGGGCCAAATCGGAAAATCAGACAAGTGGATGAAAAAAGGAGACAGGTCCTTGACCCATCTCCTTCCGTAACTGTCTCAACGCGGGATTATTTCCTGCGTGACTTGTATCTCTGGTAGAACATATCAACTCGGCCGGCGGTGTCGACAATCTTCATCTTGCCGGTGTAGAAAGGGTGAGATGTGTTCGAAATCTCAAGCTTTACGAGAGGGTACTCAACCCCGTCAATGGTGATGGTCTCCTTGCTGGTTGCGCAGGAGCGGGTGATGAATACGTCCTCGTTTGACATATCCTTGAAAGCTACAAGTCGGTAGTTTTCGGGATGGATTCCTTTTTTCATAATTTCCAGTGTTTTTGAATCGGGCGCAAATATAGAAATAAGATTTGTTTTTGCAAAATTCCACTGAAAAGGGACGTGACAATCTTATGATTAAGCCTCACGTCCCGGTGAAACTTGTTATTTCAGTTCCCTTAATGCCTTGAGGGCGCCCTCGTAGTCCGGTTCATTGGTAACTTCCGGCACAAGTTCTTCATAGACAATGATTCCCTGTGTATCCACGACGATTACTGCCCTTGCCAACATACCCTTCAGAGGGCCGTCCGTCATAGTCAGGCCATATCCTTCATCGAAATGCTGACATCTCGTCGCTGACACAGTAACCACGTTTTCTATGCCTTCCGCCGCACAGAAGCGTTTATGAGCGAATGGCAGATCCTTGGAAACACAGAGCACTACGGTATCCGGAAGGGAAGCGGCCTCTTGGTTGAAGCGTCTTACGGATTGTGCGCACACGCCGGTATCGATACTGGGGAAGATATTGATTACTACCTTCTTGCCGAGATAATCCGACAGGTGGATATTGGAAAGGTCTTGAGCCGCCCCTCCGAATTTCGGAGCAGGTCCGCCAACTTTAGGGAGTTCCCCGCGCAGATTTACAGGAGTCCCTTTAAATGTTACTGTTGCCATAACAAAATTTATAATGTTCTCAACTTTCGAGGTACACAAGATAGCATAAAAACGGCTAAATCTGCCTCTAAAGGGCCATTCCGTTTTATCCACAACAATTGGCAATTTCAACCCTTGCAGATTCTTCGTGGAACTCACCAGGCTTATAGTATTTTGCACGACTTCTGTCTATTCAGGGCTTATTATGGTCATTTGATGATTCGTTTCCTCTTGTTGCGCCATCGACAAGCGTACAGAAGGCAACATTTCGGACAAGTTTCATCCCCGCTTGAAAACATCTTTGACCTTCCCTGGAATAGCTTGTCACTTTTAGGAACGCTTTGACTGATATTGTTTAGCGGGTTTGCAGTCGGTGTTTCTTGTCTCTAAAGTCTTGCCACAGCCTTTACATTTATCAGTGCTAATTTTTTAATAATTTGAAACGGTCTGTTCTCTTTGAGCTTTAGAACCATAACTCGAAATGCCAGTGGTATATTAATGCCCAAGTTGTTGATTTCATGACTTCCGGACTCATGTTCAAACGCTTTTTACAGTAGTTCAACTATATTATGATTTTCTTATATTTAGGCAGGTGCACGCATTGGAGTCTGGCAGGACGGCTCTGAAAACGAAGCCCGCGCGATATATTATCAACCAGTTAATCAATTTATTAACTGTTATTGTTTACGATTATGAAGAAGTTTTATTTGCCACTCGCAGTCGTGGCGCTTTCACTTGCGGCCTGCTCGCGGGGCGACCTGTCGGGCTACCCCATGACCTTCACCACCGGCAGCATTACCCCCAGCACCTCGACCCGCGCCACTGTGAACAACGATTGGGAGGGTGTCAGTACAGTGGCCGTGCAGGTGGACGGCGAAGTGAAGGAGTACACCGTCACCACTTCGGCTGGCTACACTGACGCCACCCTCTCGTCTGATGACCCGTTCTATTGGAAAAGAGCCGACCAGACCGTCACCGTATCGGCGTGGTATCCATACGCCGCTGAGAAGCCCGATGTGACGGTGCCGGCCAACCAGAGCAGCTACGAAAACTATGTGGCCGGCGACATGCTCGAAGCGGAGCAGGAAGTGCGGTTCGGTGGGGATAATTGCCTCAGCTTCAGCCACCGCACCGCCAAGATTGTCGTCAACCTGAGCAATGACAGGCTGACCAATGTCACCGTATACCTTGTCAACCTCAGCGGGGTGGAAGGCGGCGGCACCACCGTAACAGCCTACCACAACGGCGGTACGCAACACCTCGCCCTGCTTGCCCCGCAGAACATAGCCGGCGGGAATGTATTCATCCGCCTGGTGGCGGGCGGCACCACATACACCTACACCCCCAGCTACGCCATCACCTTGGAGGGCGGCTATGCCTATACCTTCAACCTGTCCGTCGGTGATGACAGGTTCGAGATAAATGGCAGCGCCATCGACGACTGGGAAAACGGCGGCAGTTTTTGATTTTTCAATTACCGGAATTACTAAGGCAGACGTATTATTCAAGAATTGCAAGGTTTTTTAGAACAATGACTGCACGCCGGCAATGGAGCTGGAACAATTGTGATGAACATGCTGCGGATTTATGGCAGAGTCGTCAGTTTACGCCACTTCAAACTCATCAATTCTCACAGATGAATTTTGCGGAATCCCTGCGGAAAACAGGGGCAAAACGGGCTTATTTTGCTATTTTTGCGCACTATGACACTAATCAAATCCATTTCGGGCATCCGTGGCACGATAGGAGGTCCCGACGGCGGGGGGCTGACCCCGGTAGATATAGTCAAGTTCGTGTATTCATATTGCGTACAGATGCGTGAGCGCCGGCAGCCTGCCGGAGAAAGGTACAAAGTGGTGGTGGGCCGTGACGCCCGTATAAGCGGAACCATGGTGGAACAGTTGGTATGCGGTACGCTGGTGGCCTGCGGCGTGGATGTCGTAAACTGTGGCCTTGCATCTACACCCACGACCGAACTGGCAGTGCGCTTTACCGGCGCTGACGGGGGCATAATCATTACGGCGAGCCACAATCCCCGTGAGTGGAATGCTCTGAAACTGCTCAATTCCGAAGGTGAATTCCTGTCGGCGGAGGAAGGTGCACGCATACTCGAACTTTCCGAAAAGGGAAATTTCAGTTTCGCACCGGTAGATGAACTCGGACAGATTGAAGAGCATGACTTTACCGATGAGCATATAGATTCGGTGCTGGCACTGAAGGCAGTGGATGCCGAGGCTGTCAGGAAGGCCGGGTTCAAGGTGGTGGTGGATGCCGTCAATTCCGTGGGAGCGCTTATTATGCCCCGTCTGCTCGAGCGTCTCAGTGTGGAATGCGTCCTGCTCAACGGCCGTCCAGACGGCAATTTCGCCCACAATCCCGAGCCTCTGCCCCAGAATCTTACGGAATTGAGTGAAACCGTGCTGCGTGAGCGTGCCGACATGGGCATCAGCGTGGACCCCGATGTCGACAGACTCGCGTTTTTCTGTGAGGACGGCAGCCCCTTTGTGGAGGAATACACCCTTGTGGCCGTAGCCGACTATCTGCTCGGTCTGGCTAAAGACAGCGGCAGCGACCGTCTCGATACGGTCTCCAACCTGAGTTCCAGCCGCGCCCTGCGCGATATTACCGAGTCCTACGGGGGAACCTGGCATGCTGCGGCGGTGGGTGAAGTGAACGTCACCACGAAAATGCACGAAGTGTCCGCACTTATCGGCGGCGAGGGCAATGGCGGTGTCATTTATCCCGAGTCGCACTACGGACGCGATGCCATGGTCGGAGTCGCGCTATTCCTGAGCCACCTCGCCCACAAGAAAATGAAGGTCAGCGAGTACAAGGCCACACTGCCCCGGTACTACATAGCGAAGAACAAGATAGCCCTGAGCGACAGTTCCTTGATAGACCGCATACTCGAAGCCGTGCGTGAACACTGGGCCGGAGAGCGGGTAAACACCGTTGACGGCGTGAAGGTAGACTTCGAGCGAAGCCGCAGCTGGGTACACCTCCGCCGTTCCAACACGGAACCTATAATACGCATATACTCCGAAGCCCCCGACGAGAAGTCCGCCAATGCACTCGGGGAGGAGGTTATAGCATTGGCGAAAAAGATGGCGGACCAGGACTGATTTTCACAATGTTCTCATTTCGCACCACGCCCATAGAGGACCAACTCGACCGGGCCCTCACCGAAGGGCAGGTGGGGTGTTTCTGCACCCAGAACTGCTGGGACCCCTATCGCAGCCGTTACCTCTACGACATCTTCCGTGAAAGGGGTAATCTTGCCAAACTCTTCCGCCCGGCTGGGACAGAACTTCGCCCGGACACGAGCCACATTGATTTCGATGCCGCCGAACTTGACGGTCTGAGTGCCGTGGTCGTGGAGATACAGGATGTGGGCTCGAGATATTTCAATTATACGCGGGATGTGATACGCCTCCTGTCTACGTGTGCAAGGATGGAGGAGAGTCCGGCTGTATATATAGTGGACCATATCAATCCGGCCGGCAGGGTAGTGGAGGGCACGATTCCGGCCATTGAGTCCGATATTTGGACTCCGCGTGTGGCCCACCGTCACGGTCTCACCCTCGGGGAACTCTGCCTGCTGTATTACAGTGAGATAGGAGCGAAGTTTCCCCTGCATGTGCTTTCGGCCCATTGTTCATACGCCGGCAAGGACATGCTGCCCTGGGTGATTGCACCGGCCTCCGATATTCCCGGGATGTTTACCTGCCACATGTATTCCGGGGGAGGGCTGTGGAACAACACGACCATTTCTCCCGCCATAGGCACGGCCCGTCCCTACGAATATTTCGGAGCGCCTTTCGTCAGACTGGAAGATGTGCGATTTTTGCCCGTGCCGCGAGGGGTGATGATGCGCCCGTGTTCGTTTACGCCTTCGGCCGGAATCTACAGCGGGCAGCAGTGTTTCGGCTACCAGATTATGCTCGGGCCTGAGGGTCAGTACCATTCTTTGTTGCATACCCTGAGGCTGATGCGTCATTTTGCCGAGCGTTATTCACAGTTCGAGATGAGTGATTCGCTCTTTGCCAAGATCGCTGACCCCGTAATCGAGGAATATCTGCGCGAACGGCTGTCGTTCGATGTGGTGCAGGAACATGTGAAGCTCGAGGAGCAGAAATGGATACGCAAGGCAAAGCGCTTCCTGTTGTATGATGATGCTCCGTACAGGATGAAATGACAGGGCTGGAAAAGTTTTTCGTGTAAATTGTGAGGAAAAATTTGGTGATTGAGAAATTATCCATATCTTTGCAGTCCCAAGGAACAAATGGTGGGTTCGTATAACGGTTAGTACTCAAGATTCTCAATCTTGCAATAGGAGTTCGATTCTCCTACCCACTACAAGGAAGGCGGGTGACCAAAGGCAACTTTTGGTCACCCGCCTACGTTTTTCTTCGAAAGACTGGATCTGTCTCAAGCCCGGCGTCCAGTGTCAGGGGGATTTCGCACCTACCCGGTGCGCTCCCTTAGTGACCTTTTGACCTGTTTTTATGCTTGTTACTGTCGGGGTCTTCCCAGTCTATCGGCGACATATAGCCCTGATTCACCATTGCCGTGAGGATAGATTTCATCCGTGGCAACGCCAATGGCAGGAACGATCCGCAATGTGGCACGATGACTTTCAAGTTCGGGCAGCGCACCGGTACATTCCCCGCCAGTTTCACCCCATCTGCCCCCAAGGTGTCAAGCGCATAGACGGCTTCACGGATGGCGGCACTGTCCATAATCA
>CAZMTY010000054.1:0-6486 GCA_964569595.1 uncultured Muribaculaceae bacterium | reverse complement strand
GAGCACCTGCTTTGCAAGCAGGGGGTCAAGAGTTCGAATCTCTTTATCTCCACATCATGAATTAAGCGGTTACAGAAATGTGACTGCTTTTTTTGTTTCTACACACGGGTCACTCACTAAGGGAGCGCCCTCTCGAAATAATCGGGCGCAGGAGCGAAATCCCCTCTGCTGAGCGTTTAGACAAAAGGAAAAGGTGACCCAAAATCACTCTTGAGCCACCCTCTCCCCTCTCCAGGACAAATTTACTCGGCCTTTTCCAATTCCACAGTGAAATGCCGCATTATAGGCAGTTCCTTCACTATCCTGTAGCCGTGGCGTATTTCTCCGCGCCTGTCATAGACATTCTTCAGGGCTGCAGCGACGTAATCCATGTGGTTGTTGGTATATACCCTTCTGGGAATGGCAAGCCTGAGCAGTTCCAGCTCGGGATACCTGTTCTCGTGGGTTTCCGGATCGCGGTCGGCGAGCAGGGTTCCTATCTCCACGCCGCGTATGCCGCCCTCTATGTACAATTCTATCGCAAGGGTCTGGGCCCTCAACTCCTCCTGAGGCACGTCAGGCAGAACCTTCTTGGCATCCACGAAAATGGCATGGCCGCCGGCCGGTCTCTGATAAGGCACGCCGTACTCATCGAGCAGCGACGCCAGATATGCCACCTGCCTTATCCTCGTGTCGAGATAGTCGAAATCGGTGCTCTCCTGGAGTCCCTGGGCCAGGGCGCTCATATCGCGGCCCGCCATGCCTCCGTAGGTAAGGAAGCCCTCGTTCATGATGCTGTACATCTGGCACTTCTGCATGTCTGCTTCGTCACGGAAGGCGAGGAAACCGCCGATATTGACTATGCCGTCCTTCTTCGCCGACATGGACATGAAATCGGCATAGGAGAACATCTCCCGCGCTATTTCCTTTATGCTCTTGTCAGCGTATCCCGGCTCGCGGGTCTTGATGAAATAGGCATTCTCCGCGAAACGGGCCGAGTCTATCAGCAACTTCACTCCGTATTTCCTTGCGAGGGCCGACACCCCGCGTATATTTTCCATGGAAACGGGCTGGCCCCCGGCCGTATTGTTGGTGACTGTCAGCACTATTGCAGGAATCCTGTCTGCGGGACGGGTTTTGAGGACTTCCTCGAGCTTGGCGAGGTCCACATTACCCTTGAACGGGATTTCCAGCTCCGTATCGGCGGCTTCGTCTATGGTGCAGTCCACGGCGTGGGCCTTGCGGAATTCGATATGGCCCTTGGTCGTGTCGAAATGCGAGTTGCCCGGAAGATAGTCGCCTTCTTTGATAATGGCCGAGAACAGTACATTTTCCGCCGCACGTCCCTGGTGGGTGGGCAGAACATGGTCAAAACCAGTAATGTCCTTTATCGAGTCTTTCAGCCGGTAGAAAGAGGATGCTCCGGCGTAACTCTCGTCCCCCTCCATAATGGCAGCCCACTGGCGGTCGCTCATGGCCCCGGTTCCCGAGTCGGTCAGCATGTCGATATAGACATACTCGCTCCTGAGATTGAAAAGATTGTACTTAGCCTCGGCAATCCATTTTTCGCGTTCGGCCCTGGTGGATTTACGTAGATTCTCCACCATCTTAATCCGGTAGGATTCTGCAAAAGGAAGTTCCATGCTGTCTTTTTCGTTTTAATTGTTATATAGACGCCGAATTTACATAATATCCGTAAAGAATATCCCCGATTTTGCGAATAATATTCAATTTCTCTGCAGTATCCGGCATCCGGGCGCCTTGGCGGCTTTTCATTATATTTGCAGAATGGATAATTTTTCCTACTGGCAGCTTTTCATGGTATTCGCGAAGATAGGCAGCTTCACGATAGGCGGAGGCTATGCGATGATACCCATAATCGAGAAAGAACTGTCGGAACGCCGCTGGGTTTCCCCGGAAGACATGGACGACATAATCGTTCTCTCCCAAAGCGCCCCCGGACTGCTTGCCGTCAATATTGCAATCTACGCCGGATACAAGGTCAGCGGACTGAAGGGAAGCATCGTTTCCACCATAGGGGCGGTACTTCCTTCCTTCGTTATCATCCTGCTGATAGCCATGTTCTTCTCCAACTTCCAGGACAACGATACGGTGCGCAGGATATTCCAGGGCATGCGGCCCGTGGCAGTGTCGCTGATACTCGTTCCCGCCGTCAACATGGCCAGACAGGGATGCCGCAACTGGTGGACCTGGCTCATCATGTTCGCGACCCTGCTGGCGGTAGCCTTTCTCAAGCTTTCGCCGATATGGATAATTATAGCCATAATCGCCTGTGCATCAGGTATATCAACATTAAAAAGAAATAAATGATGTTCACGCTATTCTGGCAGCTGTTTTCAACCTTCTTCGTCATCGGGCTTTTCAACTTCGGTGGCGGAGGGGCCATGCTCTCACTTATCCAGGCCCAGGTAGTCAGCACACACGGCTGGCTCAGCGAGGGTGAATTCACCGACATAGTGGCGATTTCCCAGACCACTCCGGGCCCCGTCGGCATCAACTGCGCCACCTACGTGGGTTTCGAGGTCTTCCATTCCGCCGGATACGGTACCGCCGCGGGAATTCTCGGCTCACTCGCAACCACACTCGCCGTAGTCCTGCCCTCCTTCCTGGTTTTCTTCCTTATAATGAAGCTTTTCACCCGTTTTCACGAGACCCCGGCCTTCGCGGCCACAATGAGCGCACTGAAACCGGCCGTTGCCGGACTCATAGCCGCTGCCGCACTCCTGCTTATCTGCACCGTCACATGGACGGGAAGCGGCTTCTCCGTGGAGATTATGGACGAAAACTTCCCCGACTGGAAGTCCTGGGTGCTTATGGCAGTGTCGTTCTTCCTCTGTTACAGGAAGATACTCGGCCCCATCAGCCTTATCCTGCTTTCAGCCATAGTTGGTCTAATCATATACTGAAATAATATGAAACACTACCTCTTACTGTTCATCCTCCTGCTCGCTGCAGCGATGCCGGCAGAGGCCGCGCAATCCAATAACCCTCTGGACGATATTCTTCCACGCCCGGCAAGCAGCGAACTGCTGAAAGGCCGCCTGAAAATGAAGGGAATATCCATGAAATGCGACCCGGCCATGAGCGACACCAGCATTCTGGCCGTGCGCAGGCTCGCGGCCGACCTCTCCCTCGCCACAGGAAAGACCTGCACCGTCTCCACCCCCATGGGGCTCAAGGCCAGCGTAGAATCCGGCACGATCAAGGGAATGATCTTTATCGTCGCCGACTCTCTCGCTACGCAGGAATACTTGATAGACGTCAGCGGAAAGTACGCGGTAGTCAGGGCGTCCCGGACTCCGGGCTTTCTCTATGCCATCCAGACTATCAGACAACTGCTGCCCGAAAGCATATACTCCCGCACACTCTCCGACAAGGACAAATGGAGCATCCCCTGCTGCACTATCCGGGACAGCCCGGCCATGGAATATCGCGGTCTCATGCTCGACAGCAGTTCGCATTTCTGGAGCGCGGACGAAGTGATACGCTGCCTCGACCTCATGGCCATGTTCAAGATGAACGCCCTGCACTGGCACCTCACCGATAACTGCGGCTGGAGGCTCGAGAGCAAGTCCTATCCCATGCTGACACAGGTGGGCAGCTGGCGCCTGAGCAACGAAGCCGGGGCTCCGCGCTACGGAGGACATTACGGCGCCGAGGACGTACAGAGGGTAATCAGCCACGCCTCCACCTTGGGAATCAGCATAATCCCGGAAATATCCATACCCTCGCACTTCCAGGCCGCACTCGCCGCCTATCCCGAACTGGCTTGCAGCGACGGCGGACCCTACGATGTGAGCGCGTCGAGGAGAGAATCCGACGGACTGCTGTGCGCGGGAAAAGAGACAACTTACGCCTTTCTCGAATCGGTGCTGGGCGAAGTGGCCGAACTCTTCCCCTCGGAATATGTCCATCTGGGCTTCGCCGAATCATCCCTTGGAAACTGGAAGAACTGCCCCGACTGCCGGGCGGCCACAGACTCTCTCGGACTTGACGGCGGCGGATACAGTCCGGAACAGTACTTGCAGACGCTTCTCGCCGGACGCGCCGCACAGATTCTTGGCGCCCGGGGAAAGAAGCCCGTATTCTGGGACGGAATACCCTCGGACGTACTGCCCTCTATCAGCGACAGCCTGGCAATGACATGCCTCAACGGAGCCGCCTCGATTGCGGAAAACGCGGGGCTGTTCATTGATGCGGACCGCACGGCCCTCGACCTCTCGGCGGCATACGCAGGAAACCCTGACAAGCGGACGCTCGACGGGGCGGCACTGAGGGCGGCACAGCAGAGTCTGTACTTCTACACCCTGCCTCAGGGAGCGGTGGGAAGCGAGGCCTGCCTCTGGACCGACGACATTACCACAGGAGCCGGACTCGAGGAAGTGCTCACCAAACTGCTGCCCGCCATAGCATCGGGCCAATGGTCGGAACCGGATGAAAAGGATTTCGACAATTTCACAAGGAGTCTGGACGGTCACGGACGCAGTCTGCTGGAAAAAGCAGGATACAATTGGTGAAAAAGTAGTAAATTTGCAGTTTCTAATCACATTATAAAACAATGGCAAACGTAGTAATTATGCCCAAACAGGGCCAATCCGTTGAAAGCTGTATCGTTACCGAATTCAAGAAGAAAGTCGGAGACAAGGTTTCAGTCGGAGATGTTCTTTTTTCTTACGAGACAGACAAGGCTTCATTCGAAGAGGAATCTAAATTCGAAGGCACTGTCCTCGCATGCTTCTTCAATGACAACGACGAGATTCCCGTCCTTACCAACGTAATGGTCATAGGTAACGAAGGCGAGTCGTTTGCCGAATTTGCTCCAGACGGAGCCACCCCCGAAACACCCGGCCCCGAAGCCGCTGCAGAACAGAGTGCACCGGCGACAAGCGAGCCCGCCGCCACCCCTGAAGTTCCGTCCGCCGAAGTGACCGCAGGTGCGCCGGTATCGCCGAGGGCACGCAAAACCGCAGCCGAGAAGGGCGTAGACACCGCACAGGTGGCAGGAACCGGCCCTTACGGACGCATTATCGAAAGGGATGTTCTCGCCGCTGCAGGCAGCCCCAAGACCGGTCTCGCAAAGGCCATGACCGCTGCCGGAGCATTCGAGAGCCCCGCAAGAGGAACAGGACTTGCCGGCATGGTCAAGGGCTCCGACCTCAAGGAATGGAAGCCCTCCCACACGGACATCGCCGGAGAAGGAGAGGAATTCAAGGTAGAGAAACTCTCCAATATGCGCAAGCTCATTGCCAGGTCCATGTACAATTCCCTGCAGAACTCCGCCCAGCTCACCCACATGCTCGGTGCTGACGCCCGCAGGCTCCAGGCCCTCCGCAAACAGGCCAAGAAGGCCCTCGAGGAAGGCCGCATCGATGCCAATATCACTATCAACGACTTTGTCTGCTTCGCCGTCATCAAGGCGCTCAAGAAGTTCCCTTCAGTGAACTCCCATTGTCTGGGCGACGCCATGCGCATCTTCAATACCGTCAACCTCGGAGTTGCAGTAGACACCGAGAGAGGACTCATGGTACCCGCTGTCAAGAGTGCCGACAACCTCAACATCACCGGACTCAGCAAGAGCCTGAAGAAGGTTGCGGACGACTGCCGCAAGGGCAGCATCAATCCCGACCTGCTCTCGAGCGAGGCCGCATCATTCACGGTCAGCAACCTCGGAAGTTTCGGAGTGGAGTGGTTCACCCCCGTGCTCAACCTGCCCCAAAGCGGCATACTCGGAGTCGGCACCATAGTTCCCCGCCCCAAGGACCTCGGTAACGGAGTATACGCCTTCATCCCCTACCTCGGCCTCTCGTTCACCTACGACCACAGGGCCCTGGACGGCGGCGAGGCGACGCGTTTCCTCAAGCAGGTAGCCGTGGAAATCGAAAATCTCGAAGTCGAATTCTAATTACACCACGATAAAATGTTCGATTTAGCTATTCTTGGAGGCGGTCCTGCAGGCTATGTCGCCGCAGAGAGAGCCGGTGCCGCCGGATTGAAGACAGTAATTTTCGAAAAGAACTCCTTCGGAGGCGTCTGCCTCAACGAAGGATGTATCCCCACCAAGACCCTGCTTTACAGTGCCAAGGTCTATAATTACGCTCTCACGGGCGACCACTACGGAGTATATGTCAAGGAGCCTTCCTTCAAGTATTCCGAATTCGTTGACCGCAAGAACAAGGTGGTCAGGAAACTCGTTGCCGGAGTCAAGGCGGCCATGAAGGCCGGAAAGGTCCAGGTGGTTGCCGAAAACGCCGTAATCAAGGGCCGCTCGGCCGAGGGTATCACCCTGACTGCGGGCGGCGAGGACTATGTGGCCCGCAACCTGCTGATATGTGCCGGTTCCGAGGCTGCCGTACCTCCCTTCCCGGGACTCAAGGAGGCCGGCGACGTGATAGTCACCAACCGTGAAATCCTCTCGCTGCGCGAACAACCCAAGGAACTCGTGGTAATCGGAGGCGGCGTGATAGGAATGGAGTTCGCCGCATTCTT
>CAZMTY010000053.1:0-6954 GCA_964569595.1 uncultured Muribaculaceae bacterium | reverse complement strand
AGACTGCTCCGCTGCGCGAGCGTCAGGCTGACGGCTCCCGCCATCCTTTCGATGCCTTCATAGTTGCCAAGACTCCTGCTGCACGCTGGGGCAGTCCTGAGGATCTTCAAGGGCCTGCTGTCTTCCTTGCATCCTCGGCTTCTGATTTCGTGAACGGGCACGTACTATATGTGGACGGAGGTATACTCGCTTACATAGGAAAACAACCTCAGTAAGATCATGGTAAAAAGTATTTTCAAATATGCAGTCGCTGCCATGGCAGCGACGTTTTTGCTGTCCTGCGGGTCTTCTCAGGACGTGACTGTCACGGTGGCCAACGATTCTGAACTCGCCCGTGCAAACGAGACTGTGGAAATAGATTTCGGCAGCATCGTTGCCGGACATCCTGAAATCACGCCGGAAAACGTGGTAGTGACCGATGTCTCCGGGGCTCAAGTGCCGTCTCAGGTCTATACGGAAGACGATGGTATGGTAAAGCTCATATTCCAAGTTTCTGTGGATGCCGGGAAATCTGTCAACTTTAAGATTTCTGCGGGCGAGCGTGAGGCTTACAATACTTTGGTTCACAGTCGTTATGTACCCGAAAGGCTTGACGACTATGCCTACGAGAACAACCGTATCGCAGGCCGTGTCTATGGCCCTGCCCTTGACTTCCCACGCACCCTCGGTCAGGACATTTGGACAAAGAGCGTGGAAAGCTTGGTTGTGGACAAAAGGTTTGAACTCAATGACTATCACCATGACCATGGCGACGGTATGGACTGCTATAAGGTGGACGCGACTCTCGGAGGAGGTGCTCTTGCGCCCTATGTCGGAGACAAGATTATCCTTGGGGACAATTACGAGACTTACGAGCGTCTTTGCAACGGGCCGATCAGGACAAAGGTGCTCTTCAGCTATCCGGCCTTCGATGTGGACGGCAAGCAGACTGAGCTGAAAAGGGAACTCACTATCGATGCCAATACTAATTTTGTGAAAATCTCCAATTGGTTTAATGTCAGTCTGGATGCGCTTCCGGTGGTTCTTGGTGCCGTGGAGCATGATGTGATTGCCCGTGAAGACGGCTCCAATTGGATTGCATTTACTGAAAAGGCATCCGACAGCCAAAATCCTGAGGCCGATGGCAATATTTCAGTGGGTCTTGTCGTGGATGCTGCCGAGTCAGGCGTTACGGCAACTACTATGGATGGTCATGCCGTCCTCAAGTTCGACTGTGTTCCCGGCAAACGCGTAGATGTGTGGACCGGTTCGGGCTGGAGCAGGGGAGGCATAGAGTCTCCTGAAGCTTGGATCAAGATCGTGAGGGAGTTCGCCTATGCACAGGAGTATCCTTTGAAAGTGACTGTGAAATAGGGAGCAAAGTCTAACCGGCAGAGGATTAAAAAGGGGGCGGCCAAAAACTTGGTCGCCCCCGAAATTTTTACTAATAAGCTTTATCAATCACGCTGTGCGCCGTACCCTGAATAGCTAGAGTTGGTCGTGAAGATACCGTAATCGAAATTCGTCACGGAGAACGGACTTTCACTGAGTTGTTCCACATTGACAAACGATTCGTTGTATGAGTTGTTATAGAAGAGCGTGGCTGAATAGCTTGTCGTCGTGTATGCAATGTTGTTATTCGCTGCACCGGCTGTCGGATATGTAGAGACACATCTTATTGCCGAATAATTCTTCCCGTGGGTGTTCACCGTGTTGTAGAATACATTGTATTGTGCATTCAGAGTCTCGATCGAATTCAAGTTGATATAAAAATCGGTGTTGCTCGGCCCCTCGAGATTGCAGAACGTATTGTTGTTCAAGCTTAACGTAGTCACGTCAGCTCCTGTAAGACCAACGAGCCTGAAGTAGGCGTTTCCTTCTGTCGTACCGTAGAACAGGTTGTTCTCGATTGTTGCTGAAGTGATCGTAAATGAGGATCCGTTGGTACCTAATATATAGGTATCGCTTGAAGCAACCGGTACTGCGAAGTCCGAATCCTTAATAACAATCTCTGTCACATATCTGTCGGTGTTGGTTATACCGAATAAGTTCTTGCTCAAATCAACCTTGCAGTCATCGATGCAGATGTATTCAAAAGTCCCGTTGGCACTTAAGGCAGAGTAATAGGCTGCTGCGGTAAAGCTGTCGTGGCTTATGTCCAGATTGTATAGGACGAATCCGTCAGTACCATCTGTCGGGGCAAGACGCAGCCAGTTTGCAAACGTAACTTCACTGCGGGCATTCTCGTAACGTCCGATGAATACATGGTCGTTAACGGATGTACCAGTACTTATTGTGCTATTGTCTTCGATGAAATTTACTTTCGTCGTGAGGGAGGACATTGTTTCACCTGACCGGATGAGTGTCGGATCTCCGTAAGTGCTGATATTGTAGGTTCTGTCGCCGACAGTTATGTCTTTACCGTTTATGTAGTCCGTATAGTAGTCTCTCAAGGTCGTGGCGCTTGCCGATGCGATTGTACCCGGCTCGGAGTCACGGTAAGGCAGGACGTATAGAGTGTATGAAGTTCCGCCATCCAGCTCAGTGAATGTCAGGCTCGTGCTGCTGCCTACAGTCCAATTCCCGGAGCTAGAAGTAGGAGCTGTTTCGCTCGAGGGTTGCAGGATGTAACTCCAGGAAGTGGTTCTGGAGTCAGGTGTAACCGTGAATGTCAGGGACGTTGCCGTTTCAGCGCCGGAAACAGCCGTTACCATGGCAGTGGCGGGGACAGATTCATCGCTGAGTTCCACCTGCATCTTTGCCATGGTTGCATAGCCGTTGGCCGACAGGGCGAGAACCGTGACATCTGTCCTTGAGTCTGCAATAATGGTGGACAGTAATGAGATGCCGGACAGTGAGGCGGTGCTAGGAGCCATGACACTCAGGGTGTAGCTTCCTCCGTTTTCGCTTATTGTGACAGTCCAGCCGTCAGGTTGGTATGTCATTAAGTAGCTCACTCCTGTGACGGTCATGTCGTAGGTCTTGGTTTCTCCATATTCGAAGACCTCCGCTACGCTGTAGTCCACACCGTTTATTGCGCAGATGAAGTCCTTGACCACAGTGAGGCTATAGGAATTTCCGTCTGTAAGGGTGACTGTAAATGTGCCGGCAGATTCATCATAGCTCACGTCTGAGAAGAAACTTCCGCTAGAAGTACTGAGGGCGCTAACCTTGCTTCCTTCAGAGTCATAGATATATACCACCGTAACTCCTCCGTCATAACTTACGGTCCAATAGCCTTCATTATCAATTCCGAATACAGGGACGGTTCCGGCCTGTACCTTTTCACCGTTGACGTAGAGGTATTGCGAACCGTTGCCATCGCCGTAGTCCACCATCCAGTAGTTGTCCTCGTCTAAGGAAATGATGGGAGTATTCCCGTCGCTCCCCTGGTGGATCGTAATTTTAGTATTGTCGCTGAGCGTGAGAGTCCATGTGTTGGTATCTTCATTGTACTCCACACTGCTGATTGTCTTGTGGTTCTCTACAAAAGTGTTGAGAGAGGCAATGTTACTGTTGAGACTCTCGATTTGGGATTCTAATGCCGTGACACGGCTTTCTAAAGAATCCACCCTGTCCTCAAGCTCGCTGAGGTCGGTGCATGATATTGCCGATGCCGTAGCGGCAATCATGAATGTTCCTAAGATTTTATAATGTGGTTTCATATAATTAATTGTTTATTATGATTTTAATGCATTGAGCCAAGCCGGTACGTAGCCGAGACGATTGCGCAACTGCGCTTCGTAAAGGGATTCCGGCTCCACGATGGTGCCGTTTTCGCTGTCTACAACTACCTGAATCTGATTGAAATTCACTGTGTATCCGTGAAATCCTACAATTATCGGAGGCAGGAATTTCCACCAGGAACTGCTGAAATTCCACCAATCGAAAGTCCCCGACCATGAATTCATGGACTCAAAGTTCCAGATGGTGAGGTCTGCGAGATGATTAGGCATTTGGGCAGCATCACCTCCCTGACGATATTGCATCCAGCCTCCCGTGCAGCAGTCTATCAGAGTTGCCCTCGGCTGGGTGGCATGGGCTTCGAAACAAGCGTCCTTGCCCCATTGGTTCCTCCAAAGCACCGTGCCTATACTCGGTTTAGAGACACCGACTGCATGATACTGTCCTGCGCCTTCAAGATAATCTCCTTCAGTGCCCACAGCACTGTTGGCGCTTATAGTTCCGCTGGAAATGTCCGTCACAGCCCCGATAAATACCCTCGAGGAGCGCTCGGCCCTGATAGAGGAATGTCCTCTCTTGCCGCTTATCGTGATGTCGTATGCCGACACGTTTGCGCAACTCGTGATGCTGAGGGCTTCGCTGACGCTTTCAAACCCGACCCTGCGTATCCAGGAATCGGTCAGTCTCACGAAATAGAGTGGCTTGTATGCCCCGTCATCCTGCCATGAACCGTGATGTTCGAAATCCTCCTTGGCATTTCCGACAAAAGTCAGGTCTTCCACTCCTACGTTGGAGTAACCGGACTGTTTATTGAGTTGCCATCCCCAAGAAGCATCGACTGCATGCATCAACGGTTCCTTAAAGGTGACGGTATTACCGGAAACCGAGGCTACTTCATGATAATCCTCGACTTCTACCCCATCTGTCACGATAGTCCATGCGGACGAATAGGAATCGGAAGAAAGATAGCTTCCGAGTTCCGATTCAAGGGCCTCCCGGGAGTTGTTCAGAACATAAAGGCAGACCCTGTCTCCTGCACTTATACCAGAGGATGAAGCGACTTCCACGGAAAAGCTTCCTTTAGGAGAGTCTCCGGTGATTGTAGTGAGATTGTTGCTCGTATGGGAGGTATTGTGCCTGAACGCAAGCATTGCAGGGGAACTGTACATGGCATCCCGGGTAGGATATGCCGGATCCTGCATCACTAATTTTGTCTTGTCTCTGCCCGCACCCTTCAGGATGAAATTGCTTGCACGTATGTTTATGGCTTGGGTGCAGTAGCCTTCCGGAAAAGTCATGCCCGAAGGCAGTTCGGCGAGTTCGCCTACCGGAATGTCGTCATCCTTGGTGTGGAGGATGTATTCCCCTTCAGGGAAGTATACTATGGCTCTTGCATTTGTATTGTTAGTGAAGGTGATACCATTGCCGTTATCGCTACTTATGGCTCCGACAGCATCTTTTAGTGCGGCAAGGAAAGCCTCTCTGTCCGACAGTCCGTCATTGGGAACGGCTCCGTATTTCGTCACGTCATATACTGTGTAGCCATTGCTTGCGTAATATTCTCCACCGTTTTCCACGATGGCAACGTCCGGTGGAGCAGTTTCACCGTGCTCGTATCCCGCGTACGAGAAATCGAGGAGCACGTTGTCAACGTTGCCTGCCAGAAAATCCCTGTATTCCTTTACTGCATTTGCGTTTATTTCAACCGGATTGAGGGTGAAGGTCAGGGAGACGGTTTTCATCAAGTTGTTTGTAGAGATGAGGTATATTACCACTGTCACTTCCCCTGCCGTACCGCCCGACGGAGCTGTCACGCTAAGGCTGTCATCGTAAAGTGTGATAGCCCAGCCGGGTATGTCCACGATGTGGGCTGTCTTGACTCCCGACATTTCCACGTCATAGACAAGGGTCTCGTTGAGACAGATGCTCTGTTTGTCTATAAAATCAATGACTGTCAGGTAGAAATCATTGACTACAGGTATGGAAATCACCGTGCCGCTTGCCAGAGTGAAATACATGTAGCCTGTCTCTTCGTCGTATTCGACATTGCGGAAACTTCCTGTGAGTATGTCGGAGGCCGTTGCGCTTATCGGATTGCCGTCTGTATCTAATATTCTTTCGTACTCTCCGTCACTTCCGAAGCGTATGCACCAGTAGTTTTCGGAATCCACAGTCAGTTCAGGTACCGCACTCTCAGGATTGACGGCATTTTCTGCGCCTTCTATTTGTGACCAAGTTTCTCCGCCATCCGTTGAAATGATCCAGTAGCCGTCATTATCAATACTGATCAGTACTTGCGAAAGATCCGCTCCATAGATAACCTCTATGGTCCGGGAGTTTTCGGTAGTGCTGATTTCAAGAGTGTAGCCGTTCTCAAGTTCGGTATAGCCCACTATGAACACGCCTGATTTGACAAGGCTGCCCAGGGCTATCAGTTCAGTGTTTGCCGCTGATACTGCGTCCTCAAGATTGTCGACTTTGTTCTCAAGCTCGGAGAGCCGTTCCTCGAGATCTGCGGTATTAGCGCATGAAAAGCCGAACAAGCCGATGATTGTCAGGTAGATCAGAGCTTTGACCTTGTTGTACATAAGCTTTGTTATTATTGATTGTCATTGTCTTTCAGAATTTGTAGCAGTCAATGTGAATTCTTCCGTCCTTCCTTCTGCCGTCGTGATGATTAGCTCCGTCTTGCCGTTTGCCGCAGTTGCCTTCAGCTTGGTGCCGTTTGCATCTTTCACGACCCATTCCTTCTCCAGCACTAAGCTTACGCTCACTTCTCCGCAAGGATTGTCTACCCAAGTGCGTCCGTATACGCTGCGTTCGATGCGTTTTCCTTGAGAATCAAAGATTTCGTCGCTCTCTCCGCGATACAAGGCAAGATCAGGGTTGCTGACACTTAGAGTGAGTTCGTCTCCCTCGCTGCTGTACATTATTATTGAAGGACTTGCTTTCTCGATTATGGTACTCTCTGTTCCTGCTGTACCTTCAAACAGGGCAAGGGCTGTGATTCCGCTAATCCTGTCCTTGACTATGTGAGCCGAATTGTCACATCTCAGCACTTCGTAGGGCAGTTCTTCGCTGTATGCGCTTATTTCTTCAGGACTGGCATGGATGACGGTGAGGTATTCATATCTGCCATCGCTTACCACCGAGCCGTGGTCTATGTATGCCTTTTCAAACCGACCCTCTGTGGGAGCCATCGTTTCCTCATGGAAGGAATGCTGCAGTTCCTTGCTTGAAACGACTTTGGCATCCTTGACGAAGTAGGCGTTGCCGAAGCGGTCGGTCAGA
>CAZMTY010000052.1:0-8499 GCA_964569595.1 uncultured Muribaculaceae bacterium | reverse complement strand
GTCAATACATTGATTTGAATGATTAACGGTATGAAGCGAACCGTAACGAAAAGTAAGGTAATAGAATTGTTGAGCAGCATAATCTTGTAAGGCTCTCCGCCCTCCTTTCCTGCCGCCTGGAGACAGCGCGTTTTTCTGCTCAAAAAACTGCGCCGAAGCCTTGCAAGTTCAAAAATTAGGCTTACATTTGCAGTGCTCTATTAAACTAATACACTAAAAATGATTGAAATCAGCGATCTTGCATTCAGTTACGGGAGATCGGAGGTGCTGAAGAACATCTCGCTCAGTCTTTTGCCCGGAAAGATTTACGGGCTGCTGGGGGAGAACGGAGTAGGAAAAACCACCTTGCTCTCGCTCCTTTCAGGCCTGAAGAAGCCGGGCTCCGGAAGCATTTCCATAGACGGAGACGAACCTTACCGAAGACATCCGAGCCTGCTCTCTCGAATCTCGTATCTTTATGATTACATGGCACCCGAGAATGAAAGGGCGGACAGATGGGCCGCTTCGAAAGGCCGTTTCTGGCCCGATTACTCTCAGGAACTGTTTCTCGAGATTATGGAATTCTTTGAAACCGACCCCTCGAAGAAAATGACGACTATGTCCAGCGGCCAGTTCAAGAAAGCCTGCATTTCCTTTGTACTTGCATGCCAGTCCGACTTTATTTTCCTCGACGAGCCGACCAACGGACTCGACATCCCCTCGAAGTCGCAGTTCCGCATGGCCATACTCAAGTACACCAAAGAAGATTCCACTGTCGTAATATCCACCCATCAGGTCCGCGACCTTGAGGACGTCATTGACCCCATAGTCATCCTTGACAGATGCGACACCCTTCTCAATGCTTCGCTCGAAGAAATCAGTGAAAAACTCTATTTTGACTACGGCCTCACTGTCAATCCCGGCAGTATCTATTCCGAGCAGCTTCCCGGCGGCCTCATCCAGGTATATCCCAACGAGGGCTACGGCTTTTCCAAAGTCAATATCGAAGCCCTTTTCAATGCCGTGTACAAGAACAAGGAAATGGTTAAAGAACTTTTTCGGAAATGAGCAACACCTTTAATATAAAGAGATTCTGGAAGTACTTTGTCTACGATCTCAACAATGCCAGGAACAATTTCGGGCTTTCCCTGCTCACATTAGGCCTGGCTCCCGTTGCCATCTTTGCGGTATGGGAGATTATCTGCCTGGCGATGACAGGTGAGCCCTCGAATTTCGGCGCCGGAACGAAACCGGTGATTTTCAGCCTGCTGTTTTTAATATACATTATAGCGGCACCGTCCAAACTTTATGGAAGACTGACCGACAGGAGCCACGGTACCGGCTTTATCATGCTTCCGGCCTCCGTTTTGGAGAAGTTCATGTCCATGGTCCTCATTACGGGTGTCGTGCTGTTATTCTGTTTGATGGTACTGTTGTTCCTTTCCGACCTCATGCTCGGACTCTGCTTCCCTGTCCTGTATGGCTCGTCAAGTTTCTCTCCTCCCTCGGTGACTGTCTTTATGGAGGGAAACTTTCTTTATGAGGAGACGGGGTTCGGCAACGCGGTGACGGGGCTCTCCACGTTCGTAAACATACTTTTTTTCCTGCTCGGAGCCATTTGTATCAAGAAAGCCAAAGTTGTCAAGACACTCATTATATTCTGGCTGGTGTCCCTTTTCCTTGTGGGGGCAATCTTTGCCGTTCTGGCCGGAAATGATTACCATGGCCTGGAAACAATGATTTATGACGGGACTTTTACCCGGATTTACGTGACCACAGTCTGGCTGATCAATATAGTCTTTGCCCTGGCTTTGCTTTTCATGATTTACTGGCGACTTCGCTCAATCAAACACTGAGCCTATGGATTTTGACAGCAACAAGCCCATTTTTATCCAGATTGCCGATAATATCAGCAACCGTATACTGGCAGGCGAACTGAAGCCCGGCAGCCGCATTCCCTCCGTCCGCGAATGGGGAACCACCATAGGCGTCAATCCGAACACGGTGGCCCGCTCCTACGACCTGCTTGCCCAGAGAGGCGTGATATTCAATCTCAGGGGTAAAGGCTTTTACGTGGCCGGTGATGCCCCTGACGTGATTCGCAGGGCGGAGAGGCGCATTTTCATCGAGGAGGAATTCCCGGCTTTCAGGAAGCGTGCGAACCTGCTCGGCATTGACCTCAATGACCTGCTCATGAACCCTTAGCGGAATTTCGTCTCCCTGCGCAGACAGCGTGAATACAATTATATACAACCGGAGTTGCATCATCAATTATCAGTTCCAATATGAAAGATTTCCTGAAGACCACACTGGCCGTTATCTGCGGCCTCATGATTGTCACCGTAGTAATGTCGATACTCGGATTGGGGATGCTCGGAGCGATTTTGGCCTCGGGCAGTGCGACCCCCGCTATTCCGAGGTCCGGAGTCCTTATGGTAGACATGTCCAAGTTCGCCCTCGGAGAGCAGAGCGCTGAGGGTGACGTGCTCAAATCCATAAGCGGCGGCAACTCGGCCCCCGTAGTCGGCATACTCGACGCTGCCATGGCGATAGACCATGCCACCTATGACCCGACCGTCAAATTCATCTTCCTGAAGACCGACGGTTCCCTTTCTACCGTGGCCGCCCATGAAGAATTGCGCGCTGCGCTCGCCGATTTCAGACGCGAAAGCGGCAAACCCGTCATTGCCTACGTGGAGTCACCCACCACCAGCACTTACTATCTGGCATCGGTGGCCGACAAGGTATATATGACTTCCTACGATGGTGCCATGACTCTGATCAACGGCGTCAACACCCAGATACTTTTGCTCGGCGACCTGCTCGACAGGCTCGGAGTAAATGTCCAGATTATACGCCACGGCAAGTATAAATCTGCAGGCGAGATGTTTACGCGGTCTTCCTCCAGCCCCGAGAACCGCGAACAGTACACGAGACTGGCGGAGTCGCTGTGGGAGAATATTTCCGCGACCATAGCGGAGAGCCGCGGAATCAGCGTGGAGGAACTCAATGCCGCCATTGACGGACTCAAGCTCAGACGGCCTTCCGATTTCATGGAAGCCGGACTCGTGGACGAGTTGATGACAAGGGAGGAACTCAATGAGAAACTTGCAGTCTTCGCCATGGAGGACAGTTACAGGGATGTCAAGATGATTTCCTTCACTGACTATATCCTTGCCAAAAACCAGCCCTCCAAATCATCCAAGGAGATAGCGATAATCTACGCTGACGGCGACATTGTCGACGGCAACGATAAGACTGAAATCGCGGGAGACCGTTTTGCGAGGATTATTGCCGGAGTGCGCGAGGATCCCGATGTGAAGGCAGTGGTGCTCAGGGTGAATTCCGGCGGCGGAAGTGTTCTCGCATCCGAGAAAATCAAGAACGAGCTTGACCTCCTCAAGGGAGAGAAGCCGGTAATTGCATCCTACGGCAACTATGCGGCCTCGGGCGGATACTGGATTTCCAACAACTGCGACGTGATATTCTCCGACGCCTCGACTATCACAGGTTCCATAGGTGTGTTCGCAGCCGTTCCGGATTTGTCCGGGACCCTGAATGACGTGCTGCACGTGAATCTCGAGACCATAAGCTCCAACAGGCACGGCGATATGTACTCGGGCGTCAGACCCCTGGACCGTGAGGAGTACGCTTACTTGACCGACTATATAGAGGTGATATATGACAAGTTCACCGATGTGGTGTCCGAGGGACGCGGCATACCCAAGGAAACCGTGGATGCCATAGGCCAGGGCCGTATATGGAGCGGCGTGGATGCCCTCACTATCAATCTCGTTGACAGTATTGGCGGACTGGAGGATGCTGTGGCATACGCCGCGGCACTGGCCGGTGATCCGGAGGTCGGCAACTGGAAAATCGGAGCCTATCCCAGGCCCCTCAGCCAGTTGGAGTCACTGCTCATGATGCTCGGATCCGACAGCACCACCGATCTCTCATCCGTTATACGCAGCAAGGCGGAAAAACTCAGCTCTCCCGTCATCGTGGCGAGGATGGACAGCGAAATCCGCATTAAATAGAGCGCAATTACCTGAAACTTCTGTGCTTCGATCTGAGCGCCTCCTTTTCGGCTTCGGCTACGGCCTTACGCCCTGAAAGCGGCACACAGAACTCAAGAAACTTTGCCCAAACATGGTCTGTGGCGATGTCCCTGGGATGCAACAAGTCGGCAGCATAGAACCTGTAGTCCCTCAGTTCGTCCGTGACTATCTCGTATGCGGGGAAGTAATCGGCTGAGGGGTGATTGAGGGCCCTCTGCATCCCAAGATGCAGCAGGGCCTTCGATATTGAATTCCCCTGGGGGTCGGAAGACAGGTATCTGACAGGGGAGACTGTGAATATAAAGTCCTTCCCTGGGTGGCGCACCACCATATCCTCCAGAAGTTCCGAAACCTCCCCGAGTCCGAGCATTTCCCTCGTGAATTCGTAGCCCGGCCGCTTGAGGCAGTTTGACACAGTCCTGCCTTCCCTGCGCCAGACGCCCGCCGTGCCGAGGGTGATGATTACCTTGTTGCTTTCTTTCCAGAAGGCCCGGGATTCGTCGAGGGAACGGTTCGCGTTTTCAAGAAATTCCTCCGCCGTCCTGCGGGCGAAGCTCGTATGGTGCTCGAAACTGCAGATTAGACCCGCCCCGGCTCCCATTTCTACGCAGTCGTGAGGGCCGTAGGGCTCTTGGGAGTCCAGCCTGCGTATGGCCGTGGCTATGGATTCGGGATTGTAGATGGTGCCGAAAGGATTGGAGAGGACGCTGAAGCCCCCGTCCCTGAGTTTGAGGCCCATATTGTCGGAAAAGCAGCTGCCGAGCAGCGTGATGCGGTCGCCTGCAGTGATTTCGAATTTGCAGGGGCGCAGGTGTATTTCAGTCAAAAGTTTCATGTCCGGCCTTAAATTTAGTACTTTTGGCACATGAAACGTTTGGCAATATTCATTTTAATGGCGGGCGCACTCTGCGTTTCCGCATTTTCGGCGTACGCTGACGGACAAAAACTGCATGTGGTCACCACCGGTGACGTTCACGGTTCGTGGTTCGACCTGTCCTATACCGACGATTCGGTCAATCCGAGCCTGTTTTCCGTCAAGTACTATTTAGACAGTCTGAGGAATGCAGTAGGAGAGGAGAATGTCCTGCTCATAGATGCCGGAGACTGCCTTCAGGGGAACAATGCTTCATACTATTACAATTTTGTGGCCCTTGACGAGGAACACCTCTATTCCCGCCTGGCCGGCTATATGGCTTACGATGCCATAGTGGTAGGCAATCATGACATAGAGACCGGACATACGGTGTATGACAAGGTTTTCGGGGAACTTGCGGAGAGGGGCATTCCCTGGCTCGGCGGCAATGCCGTGCGGGTTGAGGACGGAGAGCCGTATTTCCCCGTGTACAGCATGTACGACAGGGGAGGCTACAGGGTCGCGGTCCTCGGTTTCACGAATCCCAACATGAAGGCCTGGCTCGGGGAGGAACTGTGGATCGGAATGGATTTCCTTTCGCTGCTGCCCTGCGTCCAGAACCGGGTAAACGAAGTCATAGAGGCTGAAAATCCCGATGTGGTGGTAGTTGTGGTTCACGCCGGAACGGGCAGGGGAGACGGCTCCATGCTTGAAAGCCAGGGTCTGGACCTGCTGAATACCCTCACGGGTGTGGATCTTTTGGTATGTGCGCACGACCACAGGCCTGCGGTGGTGGAGAACAACGGAATGGTGCTGCTCAACGGAGGTTCACACGCCCGCAGGGTAGGCCACGCGGTGATTGAGGCCGTGGACGGGAAAAACAGCGTCAGCGCCGAGGTGGTGGAACTTGACAGGTTCAGGGTAGATACCGTTATGAGGGCCGCTTTCGGGGCCGGATACGAGGCGGTGAAGGAGTTTACCAACAGGCCCATAGGCCGTTTGGACGTGGAACTGCGCTCGAGAGATGCGATGGCGGGAATGTCCTCTTACATCAATCTCGTACACACCGTCCAGCTGAGTGTTCCCGAAGCCCTTGTCTCCTTCGCCGCTCCGCTGAGTTTCAACGGCGTCGTGGAAGCCGGAACGGTGATATTCAACGATGCTTTCACCATTTATCCCTACGAAAACCAGCTCTATGTGGTCAGGCTCAGGGGCTCGGAAATACGCAAGTATCTCGAGTATTCCTACAATAACTGGATACAGACTCCCGGGGACCATGTGCTGAAGATTGAGAACCGCGCTGACCCCCGCAACGGGACTTCGAGGTGGTCATTCACCGCTGCCACCTACAATTTCGACTCCGCGGCGGGACTGATTTACACCGTAGACGTGTCCAGGCCCTACCGTTCCCGGGTAAACATACTTTCCTTCGCTGACGGCACTCCCTTCGAGGAGGACGCATGGTATCCCGTGGCCATGACCTCATACCGGGCCAGCGGCGGAGGCGAACTGCTGGTCAAGGGTGCGGGCCTGGCGAAGGAGGAGATAGATTCGAGGATTATAGCCCGTTATCCCGAAATCCGCCAGATGGTAATAGAGTTTATATCTTCCCGTGAGAGCGTAGGCGAGGAAGAACTCGGCGACAGCTCCGTTCTGGGCTCATGGAAATTCATCCCCGAAGAGGCCGCGCAGAGGATTCAGGAGGACCTGAAACTGGTTTTCTGAGCCGAGGGCCCTATCGTCTGAATGATTTCAGTTTCTGCTGGAGCGAACCGTCCACGGCCATTTTCATCATTTTTCTGGTCTGGTCGAACTGCTTCAGCAGTTTGTTTACATCGGCGACTGTGGTTCCCGAGCCCTTGGCTATTCTGTTGCGCCTCGAGCCGTTGATGCACTCGGGGTGCTCCTTTTCGTAAGGGGTCATGGACTGGATTATCGCCTCGGTCGCCTTGAAGGCGTTTTCGGGTATTTCCACATCCTTCAGGGCCTTGTCCATGCCGGGGAGCATACCCATGAGATCCTTGACATTGCCCATTTTCTGGACCTGCTTGAGCTGGTTGTAGAAGTCGTTGAGCGTGAACTGGTTCTTGGCAAGTTTTTTCTTGAGCTCCCTGGCCTGTTGCTCGTCGAACTGCTCCTGGGCCTTTTCCACGAGGGAAACCACGTCACCCATACCGAGTATGCGGTCGGCGACGCGGGCAGGGTAGAAGATGTCGAGGGCCTCCATTTTTTCGCCGGAGCTGACGAACTTGATGGGCTTTCCTGTCACCGCACGTATGGAGAGCGCCGCACCGCCGCGGGTGTCGCCGTCCATCTTGGTCAGTACCACTCCGTCATAGTCTATGGCCTTGTTGAAGGCGAGGGCCGACTCCACGGCGTCCTGTCCCGTCATTGCATCCACTACGAACAGGGTTTCTGAGGGTTTGAGCTTGCCGTGCAGGGTGGAAATCTCGTCCATGAGCTCCTTGTCCACCACGAGGCGGCCGGCGGTATCGGTTACAACTACGCTGAATCCTTCACGTTTGGCGTATGCCACGGCGTTCTGCGCAACTTTGACGGGGTCTTTCTCTCCGTCTTCGGCATATACCTGGACTCCGACCTGTTCTCCAAGGGTGCGGAGCTGCTCTATGGCCGCAGGACGGAAGGTGTCGCAGGCCGCAAGCAGGACTTTCATGCCCCTTTTGCTTTTGAGATTGAGGGCGAGTTTGCCGCAGAAGGTGGTCTTGCCCGAACCGTTGAGGCCGGCCACGAGTATGATTGCGGGCGAGCCCTTGACATTGATTTCGCTGTGCTCGGCACCCATGAAGTCCGCAAGTTCGTCGTGGACTATCTTCACCATCATCTGCTGGGGCTTGACAGCGGTCAGCACGTTGGCACCCATAGCCTTGTCCTTCACGCGGTTGCAGAAGTCCTTGGCTACCTTGTAGGATACGTCCGCGTCAAGCAATGCCCTGCGTATTTCCTTGATGGTCTCCGCTACGTTTACCTCGGTTATTTTGCCTTCGCCCTTCAGAATCTTGAAGGAACGCTCCAGTCTTTCGGAAAGATTATCGAACATAAATCTGTGTTTTTCAGCGTGTTTTTAAATCCTGCAAATTTAAGAAACTGTTTTGAATTTTTCTCGATATTCTCTCCCTGAGCCGAAAATCCAAGTCGAAAAAGCCGGGCGCGGGCGTTCAAGCCGTTAAATTTCAATGATTTGCATTCCTTCTGACTGATACGGACTTCATTTGATAGCTTTATGCCTTATGCCTGCCGTATGCCTGACAAATTCACGGACAGGCCTTTCCTCTGACCTTCCTTGTACGTAGGTTAAATTCATTATCAGTAGTGTCCACTAAAAGTTTACGAGGTCAAGAAACTTTAATAATTGGGCAAAACAAACGGCTATTTATACATAATGGCCTGATTATGACCATAAAGTCAAGTTCAAGTCCGTTCTCTCTATAAAATTGCTTGTATCAAGCTGAAAACCAGTTAATTTGAGGGGATTTCCCGGAATTTTGGCGGACACTTGTAGTTCATTATCAGGAAAAGGATTGGGCGCGGCGGACGGGTCCGGTCTTTCGAGGCAGGGTCAAAAGGTCACTGAGGGACCGCAACCGTAGG
>CAZMTY010000051.1:0-8676 GCA_964569595.1 uncultured Muribaculaceae bacterium | reverse complement strand
AAGATTGGAGGAACTGCAGTCATACACCCCCGAACATATCAGCGAATTGAAAAAATCGGTACTTGAGGTAAAAGACAGATTGTCGCGGGCCAGGTCCGTGCTTGCAGAGCGTGAGGCCGATTTGGCCAGGCACAGGGAAAGCTCTCCGGAACTGTCGGAAAATGATACCATGGAATCCCTCGCGTCTTCCAAGGCAGCCCTTGAGCAAAGCCAAAAAATGCTCAACCAGGAGGTTGGAGCTATCAATGAGCGTCTCCGCAAGGATGAAGAAAACATAAAACTTTACGGTGAGGAAAAAGAGAAAGCTGAAACTCTCAGAAAAGAGAGCGAAAAATGGGATCGTCTCAGTTCGATTTTCGGCGATGCCGAAGGTAAAAACTTCAAGAAAATTGCCCAGGGCTTTGTGTTGGCGGAGCTTTTACGCAATGCAAATGTATACCTTTCACAATTTTCCGGCAGATATGAACTATGCGGCCAGCCGGGCTCTCTGACAATAATCGTCCGGGACCTGTACCAAGGAGGAGCCGGGCGTTCGGTCAGCACCCTGTCCGGCGGTGAAACTTTCCTGGTCTCCCTGGCCCTCGCTCTCGGCCTTTCATCCTTGTCCGGGGCCTCCTTCACTTCCGGCATCCTTTTCATAGACGAGGGCTTCGGCAGCTTGAGCCCGGACTATCTGAACATGGTGATGTCCACTTTGGAGAACCTTCATCAGATGGGCGGACGCAAAGTCGGCATAATAAGCCATGTCGATGCTCTCAGGGAGCGTATTCCTGTCCAGATTTCTGTTGTCAAACATGGAAATTCGGCCAGCAGCGTGGAAGTGGTACAGCTATGACGGCCAAATGACAGTCCCTGTGTGGCAGGCAGGCGGGGCGTCCCGGTTTTATTCGGGCGGCACCGCCGGAAAGTATAGCTTCGGGTAATCGCTTTTCAGTCCGGGAAGCGTATCTACAGACCAGCATAAGTTCGGGACTATGTGAAATCGCAGGAAAAAGCGGAAAGACTTTAAAAATCTTGCACGGAAAAAATTTTTTCGTAACTTTGCAGACCTTTACATGGTGCGATTAGTTCAGTTGGTAGAGCACTAGATTGTGGTTCTAGGTGTCGTGGGTTCGAGCCCCACATCGCACCCCAAAATCGGAGGTGTTCCATAGTGATATTGGGTCACCTCCAATCGTTTTTCTCCGAAAGACTCGACCCGTCCCGTGGAAGTCCGTCCGGGTCCCGTCCCTGACAAAGCCGGTTCAAACTTAATTTTAATTCATCAAATTCGCGTTTAATTGCTAATTTTACGAGGATTTGAATGAAAATTTCCGTCTATGGGTGAAAAGAAAAATAAAAAGAAACTCAAGATCCTATGGAAGGTTCTTGCAGTGATTGTCGGGGTATGGGCCCTGCTCCTGGTGGTTATGCAGATAGTCCTTTCCCCGTCGGTTCTGACGAATCTTGCGGACAAGCTGGCCGGAGATTATGTTGACGGCGAAGTCTCGTTCGGAGATGTAAGGGTATCGGTGTTCCGTAGTTTCCCCAACCTGAACGTGAGCCTGTCCGATGTATCCGTAACCTATCCTTCCGACCGTTTCCCTGTGAGTGACAGCTGTTTCATCTCCATGCAGGGGCGTGGGGAGGGGGTAGATACGCTCGCCTCCTTCAGCCGGCTGAGACTGTCCGTGAATATGGGTGCGTTGGCCGTCGGGAAAATACGCCTTCCCGCCCTCATGCTCGAGAAACCCAGGATTTTCGCACGCCGGGCCGACGACGGGTCCTACAACTGGGAAATCTTCAAATTCTCTTCTGACACCACGCAGCAGGACGATTCTCTGGAGATTCCCGACTTCGTGCTCGGCCGCATCGCCTTGCGTGACCACCCTCTGATAGTGTATTCTTCTCCCATGGACACGATATTCGCCCTTGCCGACGTGAATCGCATACGCTTCAACGGGCGTCTGGCCACCGCAGGCAAAAGGCCCCGCCGCGTGGGCATTCATGTGGACAGTCTGATAGTGGCCGGCCGTATCTCCACGGACACCCTCACCCTCGAACTCGACAGGCTGGGGGCTACCGTGCATGAAGACCATATCGACCTCGGCCTGTCAACCACAGCCTACATGGCTTCCGGCAATACCGGCCGTGTCAGGATACCCCTTAACGTAAAAACGGAAATCTTCCTCCCCCGGGATACGGTATTCACCCTCGGTCTGAGGGAGTTCGAGGCAAACCTGGCCGACATCCCCCTGCGTGGCGACGTAGACATACGCTATGACGGGCGGCTGTATATCAGCGGCAACGCCTCAATCGACAAATGCAAGGTGAACGACGTGCTCGACTATTTCCGCAAGAATGTGCTGAAAGTGGCCCAGGACTTCGACACCGACGCGGTAATCTCGCTCACGGCAGAGTTTGACGGGTATCTGGACCCCTCTACGGGAGTCCTGCCGAGCCTGAGCGCGACCTTGGACATACCCCGCTCGAACATAGGCAACAAGCGTATGGGTCTGTACTACGAACTCGGGCTGAATGCGGATGCCGGCATTGACGGAAACGGCCGGGTGAATCTCGACCTCGGAGATTTCCACATCAAGGGCCGGGCGGTGGACCTGAAACTCAACGGAAAGGCGGCGGACCTGCTCGGAACGGACCCCGAACTTTCCATGGACGCTTCGGCGGAAATCAGCCTGGACACCCTGTCACAGTTTACCAGTCGCAAGTCCGGAATGTCGCTCTCCGGAGCACTCTCCCTGGCACTGAAAGGCAGCGCCAGGCTCTCGGAACTCGATCTCTGGCAGCTTGCCCAGTCGGACATAACGGGTCACGTCAGGAGCGACAGGATTTCCGTTCATTCCGAGAAAGACAGTCTCGATTTCCATCTCGACAGCCTCAATGTATGGCTCGGGGCGGTGGAGAACAAATTCGGACCGGAAGAGGCCCGCGGCGACAGAATACTGGCACTCTCCGCCCGTCTCGACAGCACCTATATGTCCTACAAGGACCAGATGCGTATAGTCGGACGCGGACTCTCGCTGAATGCACAGAACTCGGCCGCGATTTTCGACAAGTCCGATTCATCGTCTTTCTATCCCTTCGGCGGGCATCTTGAAGTGGATTTTCTCTCCGTAATGGGTGCGGATACTACCTTCGTCGCCCTTGGCAACTCCTCCAACACCTTCACGCTTACGCCCAAGTCGGGCAATCCTTCGTTGCCTGTGCTGAAACTCGACAGTTCCATCGGCAGGGTCATGCTTCGCGGACCGGTAAACCGTATAGCCTTGCGCGAACTCAATCTCGATGCGACGGCGACCATGAATCCGAGGGAGGAACGCAGGCGCAGGCGCTCAAGACCCGATTCTTCCATGACAGCCGTCGCCCCGGGTGCGCCGAGGGATTCGCTTTTCGGTCAGTTCCGCCGCCAGCGTACCACGAGAGAATTGCCGGAGTGGCTCAGCGAGAAGGATTTCCGGCAGTACGACATAAGCATACGTCTCAGCGATTCGCTTACCAGATATTTGCGCAACTGGGACTTCAACGGCAGCATGAAACTTGGCAGTGCGGCCCTGATAACGCCGATGATGCCTCTGCGCAACAGTGTGCGCGACCTGTCGGCGACATTCAACAACAATGAACTACACTTCCATAATCTCAGTTTGAGGAGCGGAACTTCCAGCATCGCTGCCAGCGGAACCCTCAGCGGTTTCGCGCCCGTCCTGACAGGCAGGGGACAGCCGGTCTTCCGTCTCAAACTCGATGTGAATTCCGAAAAACTCAATCTGAACGAGCTTCTCGTCGCCTATTCCATGGGGTCACAGTACGGGTCCGCGGACCTCGTCTCCCTGGACATGGAAGAGGAGGACTATGAGAACATGATAGTTACGGATACCCTGGCCAATGTCGTCTATGATGAACCGACGCCACTGTTTGTAGTGCCGGCCAATCTGAATGCGGAGATTTCGATAAAGGCCACGGATGTGGATTACCTGAACTTCCACATGGAGAGCCTGAGCGCAGAACTGGCCATGCGCGAGCGCTGCCTGCAGATGACCGAGGTGATGGCGGTGACGGACGTGGGCGATCTTGAATTCGAGGGCTTCTATTCGACCCGCACAAAGAGCGATCTGAAGACGGGTTTCGACCTGCAGCTCAAGGATATAACCGCAGCGAGGGTGGTAGAACTGATGCCGGCGGTGGATTCGATTATCCCCTTGCTCCGGTCGTTCGACGGCCGGCTGAACTGCGTGATTTCCGCCACGGCCTCCCTCGATACGGCCATGAACATAGTCATGCCCTCGCTCAACGGCGTGATGCGCATTACCGGCGAAGACCTGGAGTTTTCCGACAGCGAGGCTTTCAGCGAAATCGCCCGCAAGCTGCGCTTCAAGGACAGCAGCGGCGGCCACATTGACCACATGTCGGTGGAGGGTTACCTGGCCGACAGCCAGCTGGAACTCTTCCCCTTCGTGTTGAACGTAGACCGTTATGTGCTGGCAATGAGCGGAGTACAGAATCTCGACATGAGCTTCAAGTATCATGTCTCCGTCATAAGTTCACCCCTGCCTTTCAGGGTGGGAATAGATATTTCCGGAGACTTCGATGACTTCAAGTTCAAGATTGGCCAGGCCAAGTACAAGAGTGCGGATGTGCCGGTGTTCTCGACGGTGATTGACGAGACCCGAATCAATATGCGAGAGTCTATACGCGACATCTTCCAGCAGGGTGTGGACAGGGCCATGATGCAGGACGAGCGGCGGAACTTCATTGCCGAATACAAGCAGCGCATCCATTACGACCCTGCCGTGGATATGCAGCTCGATTCGCTGAGCACGGCCGAGCAGGCGCAGCTGGATGAAGCCGAAGAACCGGACGAAGCCGTTGAGGTCAAAAGTCCGGAAGGGACCGCAACCGTAGGGAACGAAATCCCCCTGACAGGGAGTGCAGGGGGTTGATACGGACCGGTTTTTTGAAGAAAAACGTTAGGGGTTGAATCAAAAGCGATTTTGATTCAACCCCGAGGCGTCTTAGGAGGACTCAGCGCCTGGACTGAGGTCCTGGACTGAAAGCGGGTCTTTCGATTTCGCTGAGTTCAGGTATGCGGTCTCCTATGAATTCGAGCATGATTATGGCCTCAAGATTCCACTGGGCCGCATCGTTGGTGCTCACTCTCGGACTCTCGTAGAAAGGGGTCAGGGTGTCGGAACCCTCCACCTTTACCGGCGAAATCTTGTCCGTCAACTTGCCGTCAGGCCCTATGGAACCCTGCAGGAACCGGGTCCAGGCGAGTTTTGTGCGATATTCGTCGTTGAGTTCCTTCGCGGCGAAAGCGAGCATTCTGACCTGGTTCCAGTGGCCCCACCAGTTACGGTATTTCGCGTTTTCCGGCAGCTCGCGTATGGGGTCGTCCTTGGGCACGGTGTACCAGCTGCAATATTCGAGATAGGTCTTGTTGAAATCCTCGTGGCCTATGCCGTCATAGACTTCCATCATCACCTCGAAGCCTCCCTGAAGGTTGGCGAGGTGGTTGGAATTCGTAATCCAGTCGGGCTCGCCCTCGTAGGTCAGTATGCCGGTCTCGGGGTCATAGCCGTAGGGCCCCTTTCCTGTGAACAGTCCGTTTGGCAGGTGTGAAAGCGACTCCATGCCGGCGAGTATCTTGTCGAGGTATTTCTGATTGCCCGTCCTTTCCCATTCGGTGAACCAGTTGCCGACGAAGGCTATCCAGTCGGGGCCCCAGCGCAGGCGTGTGGGCTGGGATGTGGGGAATTCGCTGCGGGGCTGTGCCACTCGCAGGGGGTCGAATTGCAGTGTGGTGTAGTCGGCATCCGCGGCCTCGTGCATGAGGTCGCCGGCGCGGTCATCGGTCGTGAGATAGTAGAAGAAGCGCTTCCACCATGCCTGGCCTATGCGTGCCTCCTTGGCTCCGCAGCCCCAGTGCGATACGTTGTGGCGCGTGCCGAGACCGGCCATTTCCCCTATATGGTAGACGTCCACCTCGGAGGTGTGGCGTGTCATGGCCGTGGCGAGGCGGAAAATGTCCTCACGGCCGCTGCGCACGAAGGCGTACCAAAGCCACAGGTCGGGTTCGAGTTCGGTGTTGGCCCATGCGTTGCCGCCTATGTCGTAATTCCATGCGTGCCGGCCGGCCGTGTAGGAGTGCATCACGTCCCCGTAGTTCCAGAAGCCGTACCATCTCTGGGTCTCGATGGCCTGCCTGTAGAAGTCGATATAGTCGTCTATCTGCTTCTCTATCCACTGTTTGACCTCGCCGCCGTCGGGGTCGGGAAGGCTCCATACGCCGAATGCGCCCGCGTCATGCAGATACTGCGGGGTGGCCATGAGCTGGCCTATGTTCTGTGCGGCCTGTGCTATGGCTACGGACTTATCCCTCGTGGGCATTACGCTGTAGGGGACTATGGTTATCTCGCTCGTGCGTGCGACTCCGTAGGGCGTGGACATACCTTCCTGATAGTCCTCGTAGGCCGAGTCAAGGTCGTGGCCCTCGGTGTCGTAGTGTCTCATATCCATGGTCTCCGCTCTCGGGCTCCATATCCATACGGTCATCTTCGCCTCGTCGTCGACCATGCCCGAGATTTCGAGTTCGGTGGGGTAGGACTGCCAGAAGTCCTTGAGCGAGAGTCCGAGACCGCCGCTGACATCGCCTGCCTGCATGTAGCCCTCAGCCCGCCTGCCCCCTGCCGTACCTGTCCAGGAACTTTCGGGGTTGGTGCGTTTGCGTATTTCGAAGCCGTCCGGGGTCAGTTGGGTGAGTCTGAAATCGCTCCAGTCCGCCCAGTCACTGATGAGTTTCTGTCCGCGATCGTCGTATTCTGCCTGGTTCGGGACACGCCTGCCTTCGAACTGCTCGTCCAGTACGCTGCGGATTCCGGGATAATTGAGCACCCGGCGACCTGTAAGGGGTTTCACGGCTTCTCCCCAAAGACCTCCGTTCTCCCCGGCGAAACGCACGTGTCTGTTGTGGATTTCCTCACGCAGAGGCAGGGTGAATTCCACTCCGAGCCCCTTGATGAAGTCCTCGCTCTGCTCTCCGTCATAGATTATGGAGTGGACCATTCTGAAGGAGGGAGTCCGGTCGTAGATGTAGAATCTGACGCTGAAGGGCAGCCAGTCGCGGACCCCGTCGGAATGCTTTCCGTCTACCTTCACCACGGCGAGCACGGGGCCGTCCTTCTCCACGGTAAGGCTGTCTATCTTGCTCTGGAAATTATTGTATTTCAACAAGTGCTGCTCTGACATGGAGCGGTCTTCGAGGGTGCAGACAAGTCTTCCGTCCCTTGCCACCTCGACTCCGTCCATGACTATCGAGCGTATGAGGGAGGAGCCGTCGCTGCCGAAGCTTATGGTCGTGACTCCGTTGTCGACCACTATTTCACCGGAACTGCGGCTCACGCTTATTCCTTCCCCGGAATCGGTGTTCTGCGCCTTGCGTGCCTGCCTTGCCTCCCTGGCGCTCAACGGAGGTCGCACGCTCAGGCTGAGACTGCCGCCCTGTCCGGCTTCGAGAGTAGTTGCAAAGCCCATCCATTTGACGGAGCCGTCGATATGCCTGGCCATAACCCAGTTCTGCAGGGGTAGAGTGTTGCCGAGGCTGTCGGTGAGCATGAAACTGTTGTTTTCGCTGATTTGTCCCTTTGCGAAGGGAACGCCCCAACTCTGTCCGGAACTTACCGCAGGAGCTGTGCCTATCCATTGAATTTCTATGTCTTGGGCAAATAAGGCGGTGATAGTCAGAGTGGCTGTTAATGTGGTCAATAATTTTTTCATGAGCAAGTCGATTTCAATCCGGTCCAATATACGCAAAATAAATGAGAGGGGGCGACCAAATATTTTCGGGTCGCTCCCCCTCAAATGTTTTCGAAAAACCATACCCTCCTAACCCCTGCCAGGGGGATTTCGAGCCTGCGCCCAATTATTTTTCGAGAGGGCGCTCCCTTAGGGAGTTTTGCCTTTCTCGAGTCATCAATTGGGTTTGGTGAAATAATCAGTCGTCGATGTCGACGAGATTGAGGTTCATGTCAAAGGTAAGTTCAAGTCTGTTGCTCAGTTCGACCTCAATCTTGCGTCTGTCCTTGTCAATCTGCTTGATGAAGGTTCCGGGGAAGAGTTCCTCGGCCTTGCTCTTTATCCGGGCAGGTACAAGTGCTTCTGGAACGGGGGAGTTCATGCATTCCACTGATCTCCATTCTCCGTTGTTGTTGAATTCCACCTTGGTGCCCCCCTTGAAGATGACCTCGTATTTGTTTGAAGGATAGTCATACTCAATCTTTGCAAGTACAATCTCTTCTCCTGCAAAATGTTGAGCTATGAATTCCTTTGCCTGTGCGGGAAGGCGGTCAGGGCTGATCGCCTCCTCGTAGTCTGCGAACGCCATTGTAGCCGATGCGACTACAGTGATGAGTGTAATGATAAACTTTTTCATTGCCTGGTTCGTAACTTTTAGCCCCTAAATATAGTAATTAGTAGCAATTTATAATACTTTAAGCGGAATAAATAATTCTGTCAGACTTAACGGGTTTCGTGCCCGGAGCCGCCTAGGAAGCGTCCGGGGCCGGAGGGAGTTTCGCCTCACCTCCTTGCAAGTAAATTTGCATCGCGTCCGGCTTTTCCGTAAATTTGCGGGATAATTGCGGGTGTGTTGTAATTGGTAGCCAAGCCAGACTTAGGATCTGG
>CAZMTY010000050.1:0-8793 GCA_964569595.1 uncultured Muribaculaceae bacterium | reverse complement strand
AAAGACATGGCTACTGTGAGAGTGCCTTCGCTACTCTCCTCAGTCTGGTTTGGATCGGTGTTATCGTCCGGATTTTCGGGTTCCGTCTTGTTGCAAGCAGAGAATAAGACTGCTGCCGCAAGGGAGATTGCTGTCAAAAAATTTGTAGTTTTCATGATTGTTAAATTTGGTAACTATACTTGATTGCTGTGGTGTATCCTAAGACTGTCGTGCCGCCATGAGACAAAGTGTCGCCCATGCGTATACCGGCTTGTCGGCCACTTAAGAGTTTTGATTCGGCACTGAACAGGATGGTGTAGTGTTTCTTACGCTATAATTCATGTCCCCTTTCTTAAAGGGAAATACGGGTGAATATAGCAAATAATTCATTAACAGTGAATTTAAAAATATGATTATCGGATGTATTGCCTGAAATATAAATGTGCCTTTTTATATTCTCATCCATAAATCAAGCACTTCGTTGCATCCTCTGCCAGGTCGACCTTTCTCCCAAAAAGATCCTGCAAGGAATACTTGAAATCGGAATAATTGTCGGAATAATCTTCCACTTCGTCTTTCTTGAAATCCACCACCAAATCAATGTCGCTATTCTCATTGAATCCCTCTGACATCACGGACCCGAAAACGAAAAGCTTGTTTGCCTTGTACTTCTGACACAAGGAAATTGACTGGCGATATGTCTGTCTGTCAACTGCATGCCTTGATAAATAATTGTGATAAACCAGGTATTCACCTGAGAAAACGTTTTGGGGCCTGTCGCAAAATCCGCAATAAAAACTTGTATGCAGCGTACAAGAAAACTGTATTTTTCACTCAGGTTTTTCCGGCGACAAAAGAATAGCCGTAATACAAAACTATCCTGTGCACTTGCCGAGTTTTAAAATAGAGAAGTCCGGGCATTAACAAAGAAACAGGTTCCGCAGGCTTCAGTTTTGCAAAATTTTCAATATTTACGCTTATAATCGCGCTGAGTCTTGGCTTGGTCCGGGCTGATTCGGCAAATTTTTGTCGAAGTTCGTTAAATTTTTGTAGATTTGGGGGGATTTTGAATTTAATCAGTTTAACTTATGAGAAAGACAGGCTTTACTGAAGGCCGCCTGCTTTTCGTGGCAATGGCGGCATTTGTGTTCCTGCTGTCCGGTATTTCCGCTACCGCACAGACAAGGATACAGGTTTCGGGTAGGGTCAATGATCCGGGCGGACTTGCGGTCATAGGAGCCGCAGTTGTAGAAAAAGGCAATCCGGGCAACGGAGCCATTACGGATCTTGACGGAAATTACTCCATAACGGTGGCATCTGATGCCGTCCTTCAATTCTCCAGCATAGGTTATTCGGACCTTGAGGTGGAAGTCCAGAACCGCAGTCTGATAAACGTTGTGCTCAACGAAAGCAGCGAGATTCTCGATGAAGCGGTGCTTATAGGCTACGGTACAGTGACGAAACGCTCGGTTTCCACCGCAGTGTCATCCATAAAGGCGGACAAGATTTCGGAGATGCCCAACTCCAATCTTGCGCAGAGTCTCGTGGGAATGTCTTCAGGTATATACCTTCAGCAGACTGACGGCTCTCCGGGTTCCGCGCCTTCTATCCGCATTCGCGGTGCAGGTTCTATCAACAGCGGCAATGACCCCCTCTACGTTATAGACGGGTATCCCACTACGGACAGCGAACTCTTCAATAATCTTAACCCCGCCGACATAGCCGAGATACAGATTATGAAGGATGCAGCATCCTCGGCTATCTACGGTTCCAAGGCAGGTAACGGAGTCATCATGGTGACCACCAAGCAGGGACAGGAGGGCGCACCCCGGGTAAGCTTCTCAGCCCAGGTCGGAATCAGCCAGCCGCAGAACTATGTGGATGTGTTGGGCGCCGCGGACTACCTGGACATGATTATCGAGGCCCGTACCAACAACGGAACTATCAGCCAGTATCCCGATCTCATAGAGTTGCGCGACAGCGGCAATTATCTTGACACCGACTGGCAGAAGGCGATATTCCGTAATGCGCTCAATGCACGCGGTACCGTGAGTGTGACCGGCGGAACCGATAAAATCAAGTACAACTTCTCCGTAGGAGCCCAGGACGAGGACGGTATAATGCTCAATTCGTTCTACCAGAAAATTTCGGTGAAAGGCGGCTTTGAAGCAAAACTGGCAGACTGGCTGACACTCGGGGCGAATTTCGCACCCACATGGAGCAAGCGCCGCACCCAGCAGCCTTCGGGAGGTAACACCAATGACGTATCGGGAGTAATTGCCTGCGCCTTGACGGCATCTCCTATCCTTCCCGTATACCAGTCCAACGGGGACTACACCCAGACATCCCAGCATTATGCGGGCGGGGACGGCAATCCCGACTACGGCCTGAACAACCAGTGGAGGAACCCCGTGGCGAACCTGCTGGAAAACCAGAACGACAGGACGTCTATCTCGACGGTCAGCAATGCGTACGTGAACATTACGCCGATAAAGAACCTGACCATACGCTCCTCGATTAACTTCATTTCACGTTCCTACAGGCTCGACTACTATCAGAGCGCATACCTGCTCGGCAGCGAGTACACCGGGAACAAATCCACTCCGTACCTGAATGCCATCAATGCCTACAGGCAGGCCGGCTTCGGCTACAACGTCTACTGGTCCACCACCGCGACCTACACCTGGACGCTCGGTGAAAAGCACAACTTCAACTTCGTGGCGGGCTACGACTATGAGTATGACAGCAGTTTCTGGGTACAACAGGATGACCGTACCGATTCGGACAACCCCGTCGCCTACGACAATACCAACATCACCAATGTCACGGGCGCCATACTTCACGACGGCTCTTCCGAGAACTCCGAATACCTCTTCGATGCGCTCTTCGCCCGTCTGATTTACGACTACAACAGCAAGTACGTCCTTTCGGCATCCATACGCCGCGACCGCTCCAGCAAGTTCGGTCCGGACAACCGCGCAGGTATATTCTATTCCGCCTCGGGAGCATGGAACCTTTCCGAAGAGCCCTTTGCAGAGTCGGCTTCATGGCTTGATATAGCGAAACTGCGTGTAAGCTACGGCGTGACCGGTAACGACCAGATAGGCGACAACTACGCATGGCTGTCAGTGCTCGGCACGGACCATACCGTTATCTTCGGCACCACCGCCCTTCCTTCCTACTATCCTTCCGATTATTCCAACCGTATGCTCGGTTGGGAAACGAACCGCCAGTGGGACCTCGGAGTGGATGTAGGGGCATGGGGACGCATAAACCTCACCGTGGACCTCTACCGCCGTATCAGTGACATCGTGATGCCCGCGAGCATACCCAATTTCAACGGAATTTCCGAAACTATCAACATGAACTCCGGCCAGATTGAGAACAAGGGTATAGAGATACAGCTTACCGGACGTCCTTTCGTGGGAGAGTTCTCATGGGAGTCCACGCTGAGCTGGTCGCTGAACCGCAACAAGATACTCTCGCTCGCCAATAATCAGACCCAGCTGGCCAACCAGACTGCCGGTACGGCATGGGGCAACGTGATACGCAATTACGTGGGGCGTCCCATGGGCGACATGTATATGCTCAAGGTCATCGGAACCTTCAACACCGAGGAGGACCTTCTGAACAACGCTACCAACGGTACCCAGGCAGTGGGAGACCTGATGTACGAGGACTACAATAACGACGGAACCATAGATGTCAACGACTACCAGCTCGTGGGCAACTACCAGCCCGATTTCACCTACGGCTGGAACAATACTTTCCGTTACAGGAACTTCGACCTGGCCCTGACCCTTGACGGACAGGTGGGAGGAAACGTTATCTATGCCGCCGCCCGTGCGTTCACCCTCAACCGCTATGACGACAACGTGCTCGCCGAGTCGGGTCTGGGACGCTGGCGCTCTGCGGAGAATCCCGGAAACGGAACTTCCCACAAGGCGGGAACCAACAATCTCAGCTCAAATATCAGCCCCAGTACCCGTTACCTGTACGATGCCAGCTTCCTGCGCATACGAAATCTGGCCATTGGATATAATCTTCCGGCCAACGTATGCAAGAAAATGGGCATGTCGGCAGTGCGCGTGAGTCTCAATTTCCAGAACCTCTGGACATTCGACAACTATCCCGGCTATTCTGTCGAGGCCAACTACCAGGGCAACTCGGCTACCAACAACGGTGTGGACTTCGGCGGGTATCCCGTGGCAAGAACCATGACCGTCGGTCTGAACATTAATTTCTAATGCACGAAGAACAATGAAAACCATATACAAATCATCGATACTTCTTCTGGCTGCTGCCGCTTTTTGCCTGAATTCATGCAGCGACAGTTTCTTCGACAGGTATCCGAGCGATTCCATGCAGATGGAGACCTATGGCCAGAATGACAGCGAGGTGCAGAATATACTCTATGATGCATACTACTATTTGCGTCTTGTGAGCGACAGGGTAATACAGGTCAACAGCCTGGCTACCGACGAGGCCTACGACAACAAGCGTAACAACTCACTGGACCACATAAATCTGAACGAAAGTTCCTGGGATGCCACTCTCGGCCACACCTCTGATATTTGGGAGTACTGTTTCAACATGATTAACCGTTGCAATACCGTACTCGAAAGGTTGGACAATGTTACGGACGAGAACAGGAGCCAGTTCGAGAATGAGGCGAAGTTCTTCCGCGCCTATGCCTATTTCACTCTGGTGAGGCTCTTCGGCCCCGTGCCCATTACCACCAGTGTGATTGACAATTATACGAGCCTTTACAGCTACGGGCGTGAGTCGGTAGAGAGCGTGTATGAGCTTATTGTCCAAGACCTTCAGGATGCGCAGGCCCTGCCCGAGTATTACACTGACGGCAGCATGGCCGGCAGGGCGACCGGCATAGCCGCTTCCACCATGCTCGGAGACGTGTATATGAATCTCGGCGATTTCTCCAGCGCAGCGACTGAACTTGCCAAGGTGATAGCATTTGCGGATGCCAACCCTGACCTTCTCGGCCTTGAGGCGGACGTGTATGACATCTACGATTCAGAGAATCCCATAGGCAAGGAGATTATCCTCGCGGCCCAGTACAACAACGGTGCGACCATCGTGTCCAATGACCTTATGACCCGTACCGTTCCCAATGTGGTGCCTGCCGACCAGCCTGCCTATACCTATCCTGACGGAACGGCCTCGAATATCCTCGTTTCCGTAGGCAACAGCACGCTGCTGATGACCTGGTCGCTGTGGAATAAATTGCGTGAGAATCCCGGAGACAAGAGGCTCACCGAACTGGTGTACGCGGGCATATATGATTCCCAGAGCGTGTCAAATCAGTCTGAGGAGGTGGATGTAATTGATGTGGACGGGGCTACCTACGCTCTGTGGCCTATCACGCTCAAGTATTTCGATTTGCAGAACGAGTCCATAGGTCTCAGCCGCTCAAGTTGCGACAATATAGTGTACCGTTACGCAGGTGTGCTCCTGATGTACGCCGAGTGTATGAACGAGACGGGAGGGAATGCTGCATATTATCTGAACCTTGTGCGCAGCCGCGCCGGCATTCCCGACACCGCGGCGTCGACCTACGAGGAGCTGAAACTCGCGATTGAGGACGAGAGGTTATTGGAATTGAGCTTCGAAGGCCACCGCTGGTATGACCTTGTGCGCACGGAGCGCATAACTCCCGTAATGGAAGAGCATTTTGCACATCGCGTAATCGGCCTGTCACCTCTGCTCCAGTCCAACGAGAACGGAATGGCGGTGAACGATGTCAGCGATACCAGCGGCACTCCGGCCTCATGGAAATGGTCGGGCAGCAGTGCCGATGTGCTTTTCGCAATTCCTTACGACCAGATTCAGCTCACCGACTGGGAGCAGAATGAAATCTATCGTTAGGAGTGGGAATTCCCCAAAGACGATTGAGGGTGGGCCGTCCGGCTCACCCTCTCCTATGTCTTGACCCCTGTGCTTACGCGATGAGGCAATTTCTCCTGCGACTACATTGGGTTCAGAACAAATCATCAATATCGGGAATGAGGTCGTCAAGGTCGATGTCCAGGTAGCGATGCCGCAGAATAGGGATGTTGGTGTAGCGCTGGCGGGAGTTGAAGTCGTGGTGTCCGGGGGAAATGACCTCAACCTTGTAATCAAACGGTACGGTAATCCATACCTCACAGTCCAGCTCGGAGATTTTCCGGCCCTTCTCTATCCTTATGGGCGCGAGCCGCAGGGTGTCGTTGCTGAAACTGCCGAACTCCGTACCCGGGACCTTGCCGGGAAGGCTGAAACTGCTGAACTCGATGACCACATCGCTGACATTCGCACTCCTGCGCAAATTCACCTCGGGGTATATGCCCGGAATACCGTCGTCTATGGTCACGAGCCTGTACTCCTTCCTGTCGGCTTCGATGTAGATATAGTCGTAGCCGGGAGTCGCCTGTTCCATGATTATGCTTATACCCCTGCCGGGAGTCGGGACGCTGCTGACGCTGCGGTACTGCCTCTCCGCGCTGCCCAGCTGCAATATGCTTCTCCCGGTGAACCAGCCGAGAACTCCCAGACTGAATATCCAAAGCAGGAGCATGACAAGTTCCGGCCGCCACTTGGGTGAACGCATACCGGTACACATAAGTATGCCGCAGTACAGAATCCCGATCACAGGTATGCCGATTGCTCCAGCTGTCGCTATGCCCAAAAGGGTGCCGCCTGTGCCCGTGACAGCGTATATAAGGCTCAGTGGGTTGACCGGTATCAGCGCGGAACCGCCGAAAATCAGGACTGCCGCCAATACGAGGCAGGCGACGGAGACGATTATGAAAATCACTCCTGTGATGAACTGCAGTGACCTTGCGATTCCCCGAAAGTGACGGGCGTTCTCCTTGCCGTATTTTTCAGCTGTCCTGCCTATCTCCTCGGCATTGTTGCCTATGTTTTTCAATATGCTGTCAATCGTGTTGCTCTCGCCGCGCATACGGTATTTGTCCTCCACTGTCCTTGCCTTGGGAATGATTATCCACAAAATCACATAGAGCAGGGGAGCAACGAATATTCCGTGACCGCCACTCGGAAGGGTCATAAATATGAACAGCAGTATGCCGATTGCGCGTACAAGGACGGGGTCCCAGTTCAAATAGGCGGCGATACCCGAGCAGACTCCGCCTAAAACCCTCTTGTCAGGGTCGCGGTAGAGTCTTTTTGCCTTGCGCAACTTGCCCTCGGCAGTCTCGTTCGACGCAGTGTTTCCGGGGCGGCCGTCACTGTCGTTACAGTTGTTCTCCCCGTTTGCAGTCTCCCCGGCATCCGTTTCATAACTGCCTTCGGCGCTGCCGTCTTCCGTACTTATGTCGGCGACGGAGCCGAGGGTCGTCATGACTTCCCGTACAGCCGACTCTGTGACCACGTATTCCGCCCCTCCCGATTTCTCAAGCAGGAGTTCGGCTATCCTGCCCTCTATTTCCTCCATTATTTCCTTTCCCGTGGGGTTCCCCGCGAAGTGCTTCTCGAGTGAGTCTATGTAGTTTTCGAGCATGACGTACGCCTGTTCTTCCAGGACGAATGCGGTTTTGGCTATGCTTGCCTTTCTTATCGGTTTCATAATTCTCCGGCTTTAATCTTTGCTATGGAATTGACCAATTCTTCCCAACTCGCATCCATCTCCCTGAGTTGCTGGCGACCCTTGTCGGTTATAGAGTAATATTTGCGCGGAGGGCCCTGGGTAGACTCTTCCCAACGGTAGGTGAGCAGTCCCTGGTTCTTCTGGCGTATGAGCATGGGGTAGAGCGTTCCTTCGACCACTATCAGGTCGGCCTTTTTCAGTTCGTTTATCAGCGATGAGGGGTAGGCGTCCTTCTTCTCCAATATCAGCAGGATGCAGTATTCCAGCACGCCCTTGCGCATCTGCGATTTCACGTTGTCTATAGCATACATGTTGTTTTCTTACCGTTTATTTCGGGAAAAATACCTGAGGTTTTCGGGTGTGGGTGGAATGCCCCGCAGCTCGCATTTCTCGAGTGGGGTCGTGGCCAGGGGGCAGATGAGCCATAATATGATGTACGCCCAGAATCCGGTCGCGCCCATGAACAGCAGTAATATTGCGATAATTCTGACTATCAGCACGTCTACATTGAAATACGTGGCTATTCCGCTGCAGACTCCGCCTATTTTCTTGTCGTCCGAATCACGGTAGAACCTGTGTGCGGGCCTCTGTTCATATCGGTAGCTGTCGGCATCGGGAGAGCTCCCGTCGGGCAGTCCGAGCCTGTTGATGACCTGCCTGACAAGCTCGACGTCTACTACATAGTTGGGACCCGTGCTCTCGGCATCGAAGAGGTCGGCTATCCTCTCTTCGATTTCCACCATGACATCGTCGGCCTGGGATGCCGGATTGACGCGGGTCCTGAAGTTCTCGAGCCACCTTGAAAGCATGGAATACGCGTCCAGGGTGATTGTGAATTGCTTGCGGCCTATGGCAACGCTGGTTATCTGTTTCATTCGTAAATAATAGTTGGTTTCACTACTTGCCGTTGCAAATATATATAATTTATATAGTATTTTGCAATACAAGGTACTAAATTTGACACAAAATCTTGGATTTCCCCGCCCGGGCCGGAACTTTGTGGAATTGGGGCAGAACTTTGTCAAATCATGGGCGGAGCTTGTCGGATTAAGGACAGAACTTTGTCGGAAATTGAAATCCGCAGGCTTCTGAATCGCGCTGCAATATATTGAGTCTCAAATTTTTCGAGTTGCAGAAAAGCCGGGCCGCAGAAAAGCCGGGTCACGGGAAGGAATGTTCGGAAATTACGAAACAGTTTCTAACTTTGC
>CAZMTY010000049.1:0-9808 GCA_964569595.1 uncultured Muribaculaceae bacterium | reverse complement strand
CTTCGTTTGCGAGGCCAGCCCGTTTTCGTCAGATTTCTGTTGCTAACCAAGTTGACCTGACTCTGGGCAAAAGTAGTCATTTTATCGGACAGCCGCTCTATTGTCAGGTAATAAAATTGCCGGATAAGTCTAAAATCCTTCCTGTCATTTTTGACTGTCCCCTGGAACAAAGCATTTGGAGCCAGGCTGCAAAAACAGACTCAAGGCAAACCCAATCAACAATGAAACAAAAACGGGAGCCCGATTCTGGACCGGACTCCCTGGATGAACAATGTTTTACCAAAACCAAGTTTAGGTTGAATTCCGTCTCAGTCTTCCTTGCCGAAGCCGAAATAACCGGGACGACCGTTGGCTGTAACGCCTTCGATGAATATAGAACGTTTGCTTTTCTTCGCTATATCGATAACATCCTGAGGCTTGGACACCTTCTGATCATTGACATACCTTATCACGAATCCGTTGGTGCCTCCGGCCGCGGCGAGCTTGCCCTGGCCCGCGTCAACTATGGTGACTCCCTTGTCTGAAGGAGCGAGTTTGGCGCCGTAGAACGTCACTGTTCCGTCCTCGGCCGCTACAGTGCTCATCACATCATCATTTTCCTGGAAAGTGACATTCAGTGAGAGTGGCTTGCCGTTACGCAGCACGCCTATCGCCGCTTTATCGCCGGGATAAAAGCTGTTGACCTTTTCCTGTACCGCCGAAGGAGAGTTGATTACGGTCGAATCAATCGACACTATCACGTCACCCTTCTTGATTCCGGCCTTCTCGGCTGAACTTCCGGGAAAAACCTCACGCACGTATGCTCCGTTGAGAGTGGAGACTTCATTTGAAAGTTCCTCGGTGATGACACTCATGGAAACTCCGAGCCTTGCACGCTTGACGGAACCGAAATCTATCAGGTCGGCTACCACCTTCTTCACTATGTTAGAGGGAACTGCGAAAGAATAACCGGTGTAGGAGCCCGTCGTGGAGACAATTGCCGTATTGATTCCCACAAGTTCTCCGGTCTTGTTCACAAGAGCGCCTCCGGAGTTGCCCGGATTGACGGCCGCATCGGTCTGGATGAATGACTCTATCTTGAACTCCCCGTCATAATTGGGCATCGTGCGGCCCTTTGCGCTGACTATACCGGCGGTGATGGTAGACCTGAGCTGCTCCCCGAGAGGACTTCCGATTGCGAGCACCCATTCGCCGAGACGCAGATTGTCGGAATCGGCAAAGTTCAGTACAGGAAGGCCGGTCTCGTCAATCTTTAGCAGGGCAACGTCTGTAGTGGGATCGGTCCCGACCACTGTCGCGCTGTATTTCTTGTTGTTGTTCAGGGTTACGCTGACCTCGGTGGCGTTGGCTACCACATGGTTGTTCGTAACTACATATCCGTCCGAACGTATTATCACTCCCGAGCCGCTGCCCTTGCGTATATTGTCGCGGGACAGGAGATCATCCCCGAAAAAGAAGCGGAAGAAAGGGTCGATATATTCCTGACGACGCGTCCTGGAAGTAACTTCGACATACACCACGGCATCTACGGCATTCTCCGCCGCGTATGTAAAATCAGGATAGTCCGACAATGACAAATTTACAGTCCTGACCATCTGACTGTCCGGACTGTACACTACCGTCTGAGACATCTGTGTCCGGCCTGTCGTCTTGACTACCACAAAGGCGACAAGAGCACTTGCCAGCACGGAGAACAAAACTGTTAATATCCCTTTTTTCATATAGTTTGGTTTAAAATTTCCGGAAAGGCAAAAAGTCAAATTATATGCCACAATTCTGGAATATTCTTTATTTTTGTAGAAACGACAGAATAAGTACTTATATGGAATTCAACGTTTCGAGCGCCGACCTCCTGAAAGGAATATCCGACGCATACAAGGCCATACCGGCAAAAACCACAAACCCGATTTTGGAGAATTTCCTGTTCGTCCTTGATGGCAATACATTAAATATTACGGCGACTGACCAGGAGATAACCCTGCGCACCACCGTGGAGGTTCAGAGCAATGCGGAGAACGGAGCGATGGCAGTGGCCGCACGGCAGATTTTGGACCTGCTCAAGGCCCTGCCGGACCAGCCCCTGACCATAAAGCTCACTTCGGACAACGCGTTCGAATGCGTATGGAGCAACGGTAATTCCACCCTTCCCTACTTCCCGGCTTCCGATTATCCTGAAATCAGCGGAGCCGGAAATGATGCCTTAAGCGCTACCTTCCCGGCAGGAGTGCTCTCGGAGGGAATCGACAGCACGGTATACGCCACGGCAGAGGAGGAAATGCGCCCGGTAATGAACGGAATATTCTTCGATATGTCACCGGAGGGAACCACGCTCGTGGCATCGGACGCACAGAAGCTCGTATGCTATAGCGCCGCGAACGTCAAGGTAAACGAAACCTCCTCATTCATCCTCCACAAGAAAGCGGCCAACATCCTGAGGTCGCTGACCGAAAAATACGACGGCGACGTGGCCGTGTCCTACGACTCGCAGATGGCCGAGTTCAATTTCGGCGGCACGAGGATGGTTTCCAGGCTTGTCGTGGGCAGATATCCCGATTACCGCAAGGTCATCCCCCTGAACAATTCTAACATCCTGACCATAGACAGGTTTGCGCTCATGAACGCCATACGCCGTGTGGCCGTCTGTGCGAACAAGGCATCCAACCACATCAGATTCGACCTCGCGCCGGGCCAGCTTGAAATCACCGCGCAGGACCTTGGCTTCGCCCTCTCGGCCTACGAGAAACTCGAGTGCGAATACAACGGGGACAACCTCAGCATAGGTTTCAAGTCGCCCCACATGATTGGAATGCTCTCCAACCTGAAGTGCAACACCATAGTCATGAAGTTTGCCGGACCTCGCCGCTCCGCCCTGATACTGCCTTCCGAGGATGAGGAGGATAGCGGAAAGATCTGCGGAATAATGATGCCCATAGTATTATCATAAGCTCAAACCATGAAGCTTGAACTTGGCAGACCGCTGCTGTTTTTCGATATCGAGAGCACGGGTCTCAACATTGCAGAGGACGGCATAATAGAACTGAGTTTCGTCAAGGTGCTTCCTGACGGGGACCATAAACTCAAAACGTGGCGCATAAAGCCATGGGACTATGTCTCACGGCGGCAGCGGCCCATCAATCCCGAAGCCTCCAGGATAAACGGCATCACCGATGAGATGGTCAGAGACTGCCCCACTTTCTATGAACTTGCAGAAGAAATCGCCTCATGGATTGAGGGCTGCGATCTCGCGGGCTTCAACTCCTACAAGTTCGACCTGCCCATGCTGGCCGAGGAGTTCGAAAGGACGAAACTTGCCGGAAAGGACCTGAATGTGGACCTGCATGCCCCCGCCATGGTGGACGTGCAGAATATCTACCATATTATGGAGCCCCGCAATCTCAAGGCGGCGTACCGTTTCTACTGCGGCCAGGAGCTTGAAAACGCCCACAGCGCCGAGGCCGATACCGTAGCCACGTATGAAGTGCTCAAGGCCCAGCTCGACCGCTACCCCGAACTCAAAAACGATGTCAAGGCCCTGGCCAGCTTCTCGAGCATGAAGAAGACCGTGGATTTCAGCGGATACCTGGTGTACGACAAGGAAGGGGAAGTGCTTGTCAACTTCGGCAAACACAAGGGCAAGACCCTCAGGGAGATATTCAACAGGGAGCCTACCTATTTCAACTGGGTGCAACAGGGCAGTTTCCCCCTGGATACCAAGGCCCAGTTCTCGAAATATAAGGAGAAGTTCGAGTTGGAAGGCCTGTTGGCCAAATACAACGGAAAGAAATGAACATAGTTGTCCTCACTGCGAACCGCAAGGTCGTTGTTCGTCCGGATACGACGCTGAAGAAAAGCAGCGATGACCTCTATGTCCCTGATTTTATTGACAGTATAGGATGGAGTCCTGTACTTTTCGCCCGGGTGAGCAAGCCCGGCAAATGCATAGGCAGCAGATTCGCCACACGATACTACGACAGTATCAACTACGGATTGCTCCTCTACCCGGAAACTCTCATTGACGGAAGCGAGGAGGGATACGCGAGGGCGTGTTGCCTTGACCATACCTCTTTCCTGCCCTCACCCATGTACAACCGGGTGACCCTGGGGCAGGAAGGCAACAAGGCAGAATTCAGCAGGAACGGCTCCCCTCTTTTCTCGACAAGCTTCGCACAGGCAGCTGCGGTCGAAGAAATGCTTACGGAGACCTCGCAATTCTGCTACCTTCGCACGGGAGACCTCGTGTGTATGGAACTCCGGCCGAGGGAGCACCTCTGCGCACGCGGAGAGGACGGGTGCCATATCACCGGAACATGCTGCGGCAATTTTTTGCTGGACTTTGAAGTGTTTTTCTGACAATAACCAACCACATTAATGAATCGTCAAAACACTAAAACAGCCATAAAAGGGAAAAAGGGAATAAGACTGAACCTGTTTTTTACGAGGCTATCCTGCAAGCCTTGGTTTAAAGGTGCCGTTCTTATAATATGTGTGGCGGTGGCCATGCTGCTCGCCAACCTGCCTCTCACCAGTCATTTCTACCACTCTTTGTTAGAGACCAAACTTCAGCTGCACCTGTTCAACGACGCCGGCTTCGACCTGATGTTCCCCAAGGGCATGAGCGTGGAAACGTTCATCAATGACATTCTGATGGTCCTGTTCTTCTTCGTGGTCGGCCTCGAAATCAAAAGGGAATTCACACACGGCTGTCTGAGTACCGCCAAGAAAGCTGTCCTGCCGATAATCGCTACTTTCGGAGGCGTCATACTCCCCGCCGTCATCTATACTCTTTTCAACAGCGGTACGGCGGCCGCCGGAGGCTGGGGCATTCCCACTGCCACAGACGTTGCGTTCGCGATATGTATTACCTCCATGCTCGGCAAGCGTGTTTCCACGCCGCTCAAGGTCTTCCTGACTACACTCGCCGTCACTGACGACCTGATTGCCATAATAGTAGTGGCCGTTTTCTACGGAGGAGAACTGAACTTCGGGCTGCTCGGACTGTCGCTCCTGGTCATAGCCGCGGTCGTGCTGATGAGACGTTTCGGGGTAAAAAGCATATTCCCCTACGTCATCTGCGCCCTGCTCATCTGGGGTCTTTTCTATTACTGCGGAATCCATGCTACGATGTCAGGAGTGATCATGGCCTTCCTGATTCCCACTGCCCCGGTATTTACCAAGGAAGACAGCTTCAGAAGCTGCAGGGACTTCGAGACCAGGTTGGAGGAACTCGGGAAAACCGATGAGGAGCCTTTCCCGAACAGGGTGCAGAGACGGCTGCTGAGGAGGGTCGGAAAGGTGACCCGCGGTTCCATGGATATGAGTACCCGCCTGGAACGTGTACTCTCACCCTGGGTAGACTTCCTGATTATGCCGCTTTTCGCCCTTGCCAATGCGGGAGTCGTGATAAGCGACCCGGCCCTGCTGAACATTTTCCGCTATGACCCCGTAACCGGCAGCGTATCGATGGGAATATTCTTCGGTCTGGTTTTAGGCAAGCCTTTGGGAATCACTCTGTTCAGTTGGTTATCCGTAAAATTGCGCATTGCGGCCATGCCGGACAACTGCCGCTGGAGCTCACTTTTGGCGGTGGCCTGTTTGGGAGGTATGGGCTTCACCATGTCGATTTTCATAGACACCCTGTCCTTCGGCGAACATGCCGAGGAGCTGACCATGATGCTCAGGGATACCGGCAAGATTGCCATCCTCATTGCGTCTTTCGCGGCCGGACTGCTCGGCTCGATTGCAATCAAGCTCGATTCACGACGCAGCAGGACATGATTTCCGTGAAAACGGGCCGTCGGACGAAATCCCGCAACTTCTTGACGAAGGAGGAGGGATGAAAGGAAAGAATGGGAAGATTGAAAAGAGAAGATGAAGTGGAAAAGCGTTTTGTGCCGTGAAGTAACACAGTGATAACCTGAGATATAGAAGAACACCGACAGTTCAAAAGCGCTTTAACATGGTGGCGGGGTGTTGGTTCAATGGATATTTTTAGTATATTTGCAGCCACGCCACTTTAGCTCAGTCGGTAGAGCAGCGCATTCGTAACGCGCAGGTCGCGAGTTCGAGTCTCGTGAGTGGCTCATAGAAGTAATGCAAGGTCCTCTGTAGCTATGGCTGCAGAGGGCTTTTGTTGAAATTTGCAAGAGCTGAGAGATTGTCCGGGGAAAGGCAGTTCCGGGGAAGTCAGGACAGACACCCGGGAAGTCCCGGGACCTCTCAATGAAGGAGGAGAGAAGCAAACAACTTAATTTATTTAAGAACAGACGTAAGACTAAAAAAGACAAAACATGTACAAACCTAAATAAATGAGATTATGAGCAGAATAGCAATCACAGGAATGGGCGCAGTGACCCCGATAGGATGCGGAGTCGGGCAATACTGGAAGAATCTTGTTGCCGGAGTGTCCGGCATAGGGAGGCTTGACCGCTACGACTGCCCTGAAATCCCGGTTAAAGTGGCGGCCCTCGTCCGCGACTTTGACCCCACGCTTCACATGCCTAAACGGCTTGTGCGTGATTCCGCACTTTTCTCGCAGTATGCCTTTGTTGCAGCCGCTGAAGCCCTCGAACAGAGCGGCCTTGCCGGCTTCGATGCCCGCAGGACAGGCATAATCATGGGCAGCGCAATGGGAGGGGTCATCGACGTGGCCGCCACCCAGGAAGAATACGACAAATCCGGCGAGTGCAAGGTCAGCCCCCGCTTCGTCCCCAAGATACTCAGCAACATAGCCGCCGCGCAAATAGCCATAGAGTACGGGCTCAAAGGCCCCGACATGACCGTGAGCACGGCCTGCTCTTCGGGAGGAGACGCAATCAAACTGGCTGTGATGTTGCTGCTCGGCGGAGAAGCCGATGCCATGCTCGCCGTAGGGGCCGAAAGCATAATCTGCCCCATAGTAGTATCATCCCTCTCCAACGCAAAGGCCCTCAGCCGTGAGGAAGACCCGGCACGCGCTTGCTGTCCTTTCGATACAAACAGGAACGGCTTCGTGATGGGCGAAGGAGGCGGAGCGTTGGTGCTCGAGACCGAAGAACATGCCCGCAAGAGGGGCGCCACCATACTCGGCTACGTGCTTGCCGCCGCCAACAATACTGACGGCTACCATATTACATCCCCGGCTCCTGACGGAAACGGTGCGAAAAACTGCATGGCACAGGCCCTGAAAAGCTCCGGACTCTCACCTGAAGACATAGGCTACATCAACGCGCACGGCACCTCCACCCCGGTAGGCGACAGCATCGAGGTCAATGCCATCAAGGAGGTCTTTGCCGGATGCAGCCCTTCAGTCAGTTCAACCAAATCAGCTACCGGCCACATGATGGGCGCCGGAGGAATCACCGAGGTGATAGCCTGCGTCCAGGCCTGCCGCAACGGCATTCTCCCCGCCACCCTGAATACCTCCACGCCCGATCCTTCCTGTGAGGGAGTGGATATAATCCTGGGAGAAGCGAGGAAAAAGACCATACGCGCCGCCATGTCCAACGCCTTCGGATTCGGAGGCCAGAACTCCAGCATTATCGTTTCAGCAGAATAAGACAAACAATTAACCTTTATCTTAACCATGGATCCAAAAGAATTATTCCGTCAGAATTTCGAAAGGAACTTCACCTACATTGAGGGTTTCCTGCGCAACACGAGGCGTTATCCCGACAATACCGCCGTCTTTACGCCTGCAACGGGAGAAAAACTGAGCTATGCCGAACTCAACTCCGAGGTTAACCGGCTCGCCAACGCCATGCTGTCTGCAGGCATGGTCAAAGGTGATGTGCTCATGTATATGATGAGGAACAGCAAGGAATTCATATTCTGCTACCTTGCGCCCCAGAAGATAGGAGCAATCAACAGCCCCATCAATTATTATATGTCAGCGGGCGAGATTGCCCTGAACATCGACGATTCGAAACCCAAGATATTTGTCTACGAATATTCCTTCCACGACCATGTGGAGGCCGCCCTGGAAATGTGCACCTATCGTCCGGAAATCGTCCTCGCCACCGAGGCCGGCGACTCCCCCCTGCACGCAGGCCACATGAAAATAGAAGACTTCATGGCCGGAAGACCCGACAGCGAACCTGTAATCGACTACAGTCTCAACATATACGACGAGACCACGAGGCTTTACACCTCCGGCACCACCAACAGGCCCAAGGGAGTGCCCCTGTACTCGATAAACGACGTACTTTCGGCACACGACGTGATAATGCACTTCCCCCTCAGTCCTTCGGACCTCACCATGAACATGACTCCGTGGTTCCACAGGGGCGGCATTCATTCCGGAGGCCCCTGCCCCACCCTGTACGCAGGCGGCCAGGTCGTAGTCCTCAAGGAGTTCAATGCCGGACTGACCCTCCAGTACACCGAACTCTACGGTATAACATTCCTGATCGGGGTTCCGACCGTGCTGAAACTGCTCTGTATGGCACAGAAGAGCGAGAAACGCAATCTCAGCAGCCTCAGAGGCCTAGTCACCATGGGAGCACCGCTCGACAGGGAGAATTGCATACGTTTCCAAAAAGAACTCACACCGAGGATATTCAACGGATACGGCACCACCGAGACCTTCTGGAACACCTTCCTCAGGCCGGAGGACCTGCCCGAACATGCCGGAAGCTGCGGACGTGCCTGCACCGATGACGACGTGCGCATAGTCAAGGTTTATCCCGACAGAATTGCCGACCCCGACGATATGGTCAGCAAGGACGGCAAGGAGATAGGAGAAATAATCCTCGGCACTACCGCCAAGTCCGGGATGAGGTACTTCAATAACGACGAACTCTCGCAGAAGCGTTTCCGCAACGGATTCTTCTATACAGGAGATCTCGGCGTATGGGACAAGGATTCTTACCTGACAATAGTTACCAGAAAAGACGACATGATAGTGTCGGCAGGAGAGAATATCTATCCCTCACAGGTAGAGGAAGTTCTGATGGAGCACCCTGATGTGGCCGAGGCCTGCGTCGTGGGATTGCCCGACAGACTGAGGGAACAGATACCCGTGGCCTACGTGATTCCGGGCCCCAACGGTCTGGACCCCAGGGACCTCGCCCGATTCGTAAACGCCCACCCCATGCTCGCAAGTTACAAGCGGCCTAAATTCTACCGGGTGTGCGACAGTCTTCCCCATACCCCTACAGGCAAGCTTCAGCGGGCCTTCGTACGGGAGCATGTATCGGAAGACTTCCATAACGGCCTGCTACACAGGTACGGGCTCAATGAAAATAGTTAATGCAAGGAGAGAGGGTGAGCAAAAATTGATTTTGCTCACCCTCTCGTTTTATCTCAAACCCTGCCGAGGGTGTCAGGGGGATTCCGGAGCTGCCCCGATTTCTCCCGGCTCCCGCTCTCTTGGTAAACATTGCCCCATCCTCCCTTCTGCTATCCCGATTTTCGCAGTCAAAAACTTCAATACAGAGCTGGCGGAAATTGGATGAAATGACAGAATATTGCAGAAAATCTGAAAGTTACAATCAGTCATTATGATTCGATGATAAGTTTTCTCGAAAAATCAGTTATTTCCCGGAAATTGTTTAAATTTACATCCATAACCTTCATAATAATGAATATTAATGCTTGAAATATATATAACTATCATTATAGTGACATATAAATCAGGATAATATGGTGGATTTTTATGAATACTCCACGCCGGAGCTTGTAAGGCTGTTGGGCAGCAGATTCAAAGAATATAGAATTCGTTGCAATCTTACCCAGAAAGATGTTTCAGAGCAATCCGGTATTGGACTTACAACCATTCACAAATTCGAGAATGGTACTGCCGGCAATATTTCGCTGTCAACTTTTATCGTGT
>CAZMTY010000048.1:0-11005 GCA_964569595.1 uncultured Muribaculaceae bacterium | reverse complement strand
CTACCAATATCGAGATCGTTTGGAATCTCTCCGACATGTTCAACGCCCTCATGGCTATACCTAACCTTATCTGTCTGCTCCTGCTCTCGAAAGTTTTGGTAAAGGAGACACGTTACTGGCTATGGGAGAACAGGTTGGATGAATACACTACAGAAGAAATCCCCGAGGTGGACAAATAATCTGTTTTCTGAGGGTTTTATGCGGCCGTCATCGTCTTGTCGTCCGATGCTTTCGTGCGCGGCAGGAAGTTTCTCTCGGTTTTCTTCCCGCCTCCCCGCTACGGAAGCAGCGGCTGCCCTGGAGCTCCGAATACCCGCTGTAGATGTCCACAGGATGAAGAATTCCGCGTTTTCTCCGTGAGATTGGTTTTTTTCATTTTTATGTTTAACTTCGTCCCTGATACGTTCAATACAGAGGAATGCAGGCAGAAGAACAATTTCTATTAGACCCGGAAAAAATCTATACGTCGACCGATGAACTGACACTTGAGACCGAGGAAGGTACCAAGACTCTGAAACTTGGTGTCTGGATTAACGTCGACCCTGTCAGAATCCACAAAATGATAGTTCGCGAAAAGGTCCTGCAGGTCGACACTTTCGAAGTCCTGAATCCCCTTGTGAGCAAGTTGCGCAGGGCTGACCCTGACTACTACAAGAAGTTCATGGGCCTGAGACTGGTAATCGACTATCCCGGTTACAGCACGGGTATTATCGCCAAGATTCCTTATGAGAATGACCCTGTAGGCTTCTATAAATGGTGGCGCAAAGGCAAGCACGAGGACAAGGTGTTCCTGAACCTCGGCAACAGGGTGCGTCTTTTCCAGAAGGTCGCAATGATGGAGCCCAAAATGATTCTCAAGAAAGATCTGGAGATTCTTAACACTAAATAGAATTCAGCAATGGAACAATTGTTAAAGGGGACTTGTCTTCATGACCTCCATTTGGAGTCTGGTGCAAGGATGAGCCCTTTCGCGGGTTATGACATGCCCATTCAGTATGGCGGCATTATCGAAGAGCATAATGCCGTGCGCAACAGAGTAGGTGTCTTCGACGTTTCTCACATGGGTGAGATATTTGTTCGCGGAGAAGACGCCGAAACTTTCGTCAACCACATATTTACCAATGATGTCAGGGAACTCGTTCCCGGAGGCATACTCTACGGAATGATGCTCTATTCGGATGGCGGCACGGTGGACGATCTGCTCGTTTACAGGGACTTCGCCCCCGACACCTATCTTCTGGTAGTGAATGCTTCCAACATTGAAAAGGATTTTGCCTGGATTCAGGAGCAGGCCCCGGCTTACAAGGTAAGCGTAACAAACGAATCGGACGTCTGGGGACAGCTCGCCGTGCAGGGCCCCGAATCCGAGAAATTCGTTATGGAAGTCCTGGGCATGAAGGAGGCTGCCGGACTCTCGTTCTATCACTTCGCCGAACTGAAGGCCGAAGACGGGAGCCACGTAATCCTCAGCAGGACAGGATATACGGGAGAGGATGGCTTTGAGATTTACGCAAATCACGAGAATACCCGCAAGTTCTGGAAGGCCCTGCTCGATGCGGGCGTGACTCCCTGCGGACTCGGTTGCCGCGACACCCTGCGTTTTGAGGCCGGACTTCCCCTCTACGGTGACGAACTCAGCGCGGAAATTTCCCCTGTAATGGCCGGACTTTCCATGTTCTGCAAGTTCGACAAGCCGGAGTTCATAGGCAAGGAGGCTCTGGCGGAGCAGAAGGCCAACGGAGTCGCCCGCCGTATAATAGGTCTGGAACTCAGCGGCAAGGCCGTGCCAAGGGCCGGCTACCCTGTAGAGCTTGAGGACGGCACCGAAGTCGGGGTCGTTACCACCGGCTATCATTCCATCAGCCTCGGCAGGAGCCTGTGCTTCGCCCTTGTGGACAGGGAACATGCGGCCCTCGGAACAGCGCTCCAGGTACGCATACGCAAGCACGTTTTCCCGGCAACAGTTATCAAGAAGAGATTTTATCAAACCAATTATAAAAAGTAATGAGCAAAATAATGGAAGGACTCCTTTACAGTGAGTCCCACGAGTGGGTCAAACTCGACGGCAATGTGGCAATCATCGGTATTACCGACTACGCACAGAACGAACTCGGAGACATCACCTATGTCGATATGCCTGATGTGGACGACGAAGTTGCTGCAGGTGATGACCTTGCAGCGGTCGAGAGCGTCAAGACTTCCAGCGAGGTGGTTTCCCCCGTATCCGGAAAGGTTATCGCCTGCAATCAGGAACTTGAGGACAAGCCCGAGCTTATCAATGAGGACGCCTATGCCGCCTGGATAGTCAAGGTCGAGCTGAGCGACAGTTCCGAGCTGGATTCCCTCATGAACGCGGCCGCATACGCCGAAATAGCAGAGTAGCAGTTACGAAGCCATGTCAGACTTCTGTTATTTTCCGCACACTGAGGAGGATATACAGAGGATGCTGGATCGCATAGGGCTTGGTTCCCTTGACGGTCTGTACTCTGATGTACCCGCCGATTTCATCTTCAACGGCGAGTATGACCTTCCTCCTGCAATGAGCGAACAGCAGGTCCGCGACCATTTTGCCGGACTTGCGGCCAGGAACAGGCGGCTCAAGGTGTTCGTAGGCTATGGAGCCTATGACCACTACACCCCTGCGGTGATACCCTATCTGATTTCCCGCAGCGAATTCCAGACTGCCTACACTCCCTACCAGTGCGAGATTTCCCAGGGAACACTCAGGTACATTTTCGAGTGGCAGTCCATGATTTGCAGGCTGACGGGACTGGCTTGCTCCAATGCCTCGATGTACGACGGGCCCACGTCGGCCGCCGAAGCCATGAGGATGTGCGTAGCTTCCGCGAAGAAGCGTAACGCCGTGCTCGTGTCTTCACGCCTGCTGCCCAATGTGCTTGCCGTCCTGCGTACATACGCGGATTATTCGGGAATCAGGCTGATAGAAAGCGATGACGTTCCGGCCGGAATAGAGAAGAACTCAGCCGTGCTTGCCGGGGTGATAGTCCCTTCAATCAACCGTTTCGGTATAGTCGAGGACCTCAGCGGCCTTGCGGAACTCACCCATTCCGCGGGCGCCCTGCTTGTGGAGTATTGCGACCCTTCCACTCTGGCCGTACTCAAGACTCCGGCCGAATGGGAGGCTGACATAGCCGTGGGCGAAGGACAGTCGCTCGGTGTTCCCCTCAATTACGGCGGTCCCTACGTGGGCTTCATAGCCTGCCGTCAGGAACTTATGCGTAAACTGCCCGGCAGGATAGTCGGACAGACCGAGGACGCCGAAGGCCGCCGCTGCTTCGTCCTTACCCTTCAGGCCCGCGAACAGCACATACGCCGGGAAAAGGCTACGTCCAATATCTGCTCGAACGAGTCGCTGATAGCGCTTTGGGCTACGATTTACATGTCCCTGATGGGGCCCCGCGGCCTGCGCAGGGTCAACGAGTTGTGTTACGCCAACGCACGCTATCTGCACGACAGGCTGATGGAGACCGGTCTCTTCGAGGAGGCGGTGGAAGGCCGCTTCATCAAGGAGTTTGTGCTCAAGCCCCTGCGCCCTGCAGACGAGATTTTCAGAACCCTCGCCGATGCGGGATACTTTGCGGCCCTGCCTACCGAGGAGGGATATGTAAGTTTCTGCGCCACCGAAAAGCATGGCAAGAAGGAGATAGATGCTCTTGTGGAATCCTTAAAGCCCCTCTGTGTATGAAATACTACGATAAACTGATATTCGAGTTGTCTCATCCGGGCAGGACAGGTTTCTCTCTGCCCGAGCCGGAAATGCAGCTTCCCACGGACGGCAATATCTGGAGGAGCGAGGCGCCGGAACTCCCCGAGGTGAGCGAACAGGATGTTGTGCGCCACTATACCAACCTCAGCCAGATGAACTTCGGAGTGGATACCGGCTTCTATCCCCTCGGTTCCTGCACGATGAAGTACAATCCCAAAATCAACGAGGAAATAGCCTCCATGCCGGAATTCAGCGGCCTGCATCCCCTGCAGCCGGAAGATACGGCGGAGGGGGCGGTGAAAGTCCGCGAGGAGCTGGACCGTTACCTGGCTACGATTACGGGTATGAAGAGTTTCACCTTCCTGCCTTGTGCCGGTGCGCATGGAGAACTTGCCGGGCTCATGCTGATGAAGGAGTATCATCTCGACAGGGGAGACTCCGCGAGAACCAAGGTCATAGTTCCGGACAGCGCCCACGGCACCAATCCGGCCTCGGCTGCGGTATGCGGCTTCGAGATTGTGGTGGTGAAGTCAGGAGCCGACGGACTCGTGGATGTGGAGTCACTCAAGCCCCTGCTCGGCCCCGACATAGCCGGCATCATGATGACCAATCCCAACACCCTCGGGCTTTTCGAAAAGCAGATAGGGGAGATAGCGGAGCTCGTACACGGATGCGGCGGCCTGCTTTACTACGACGGAGCCAATATGAATCCTCTCCTCGGAGTGGTAAGGCCCGGCGACATGGGCTTCGATATAATGCACCTTAATCTGCACAAGACCTTCAGTACGCCCCATGGCGGAGGCGGTCCGGGAAGCGGACCTGTAGGAGTGTCGGAAAAGCTGGTGCCCTATCTTGAGAAGTTGAAGGTCAGCGGTTTCCACGGCAATTTCGCCGTCATGCTCCGTGCCCTCACCTATGTTCTGATGCTCGGAAAGGAGAATCTCCTCATGGCCGGAAAACTCTCGTCGCTCAATGCCAACTACATAAAGGAGTCGCTCAAGGACTGCTACAAACTGCCCATCGACTCCGTGTGCAAGCATGAGTTCGTGTTTGACGGACTTGCGGAAGCGAACGGATGCACCACCCTCGACGTGGCCAAGAGGCTTCTCGATTTCGGTTTCCATGCGCCGACGATTTACTTCCCCCTGCTTTTCCATCAGGCTATGATGATTGAACCCACGGAGACGGAATCTCCCGAGACTATTGACGCGTTCATCGAGGTGATGCGCAGGATAGCTGAGGAGGCCAAGTCCAATCCGGAAGTTCTTCATTCAGCTCCTCATACTGCACCCATAGGCCGGCCTGACGAGACTCGTGCCGCCAGACAGCCTGTAGTCAAGTACGAGGCCTGATGAAAAAGGCCCATAAAGCACTGATTATACTCGCAGTACCGTTTCTTCTCGGCTTCCTCCTCGGTTTTGTTGCCGGAGGAGGATTCAGCCGGAAAGGAGCGGTACCTGCTGATGTTGCGCCCGGGACGGCAGTGTGCGTGCAGGAGACGTCGGAGCGGGGTGGCAGGACTCGGCGTTCCGCTGATTTGTGTGATGATTTGGCGAAGGATGCAGCCGTTGACGATGATGATGTAGACGGTCTCGGGGCTCCGGAGAGGAAGGAGATAATATACCACCGCAACAGGTTGCCCTATGCCAAACTTTTTGCCGACCTGAACGAGAAACATCTTGAGGTGGCCAGGGAACTCGGTCTGCCTTCCGTGCCCCGGACCCGCGAGGATTTCTCGAGCAAGGGCCTTGTGAAAATCGAGGACAACGAGTATTTCATCGTCGATGACCTCAGCTACTCCATACCTTATCTGACCAAGGGCGCGGCGGAGGAACTTGAGCGTATCGCCAGGGCTTTCAGCGATTCACTCAAATCCAAAAACCTGCTGCCATACAAACTGATAGTGTCCTCGCTCTTGAGGACGGAGGAGGATGTGCAGAGACTGAAGCGCAGCGGCAATCCCAATGCCAGCGACAATTCCGCCCACTGCTACGGCACTACCTTCGACATTACCTACACGCGTTATTTCATTGAGGATGAGTCGGAAGTCTTCATGCAGCCCTTTGAGCTGACCAAGGTTCTCGGGGAAGTCCTGTTGGACGAGAAGAATGCCTCGCGCTGTCTTGTGAAGTACGAGAGGAAAGAGCACTGTTTTCACATTACTTCCTGCGTGAAGTGACGCGGGTATCGTCTTCGGCAAGCACTGTAAGGCGTTTCCCCTCTACGATGAAATGGATCTCCCGGCCGGAGAAGCTGAAACCGTAAATCCTTTCGGGGTCGTTGTGGAACGGTGGCCTCGGGTCCTGGGTGAGGATTTCCCTCAGTGCATTTTTGCCTTCTTGGTCGAGCCCGGGGCAACTGCCTTCCGCAAATTCCACTTCCAAAGTTCCCCAGTCCGCAGTGTCCACAAAGCCGCTGCGTATGCCGCTGTAGCTGTCGGCATATTCCACGTAGGGCTTTATGTCATAAATCGGGGTTCCGTCAGCAAGGTCGGCTCCCGCCACTTCTATTATGCCCCTCGAACTGTCCACCTTGACGAGCCTGACTGCACTGAGCCCCAAAGGATTGGGCCTGAAGGGGGAACGGGAGGCGAATATGCCCGTGCGCCTGTTGCCGCCGAGTCGCGGAGGCCTTACCGTGGCGGTGAAAGTTTTGTGTATGCTCCCGTCGCCGCTGTCGGCAGGACTGCCATATTTCCCCTCGTTCAGGCTGAAGCCCCAGATGAGCCAGATGTAGTCGAAATCCTCAAGTCCCCTCAGGGCATCCGGAGAATTGTAGGGGGCCCTGAGTACTACCTCCCCTTTCAGCGACGGGGCAATGCCAGGTTGCCGCGGCACTGCGAACTTCCCCGAAATGGGCGAGCGGAAATCTGCAATGGCTTCGATATTCATTGGCTGTCGCCTGCGGGAATTTCAGAAAGCCGGGCCTTGCTGAGGCTGTCGGCCTCGTTCATGTAAGTTTCGTAGAGGGCGTTAAATTCTTGAAGAAATGCCGTGTCGAGCGGCTCTGAGGCAGGGGAGTCGAGTTTCAGCGGGTCTATGGGCTTGCCGTTTTCCCAGATGCGGAAGTCCAGATGAGGTCCGGTAGCAACTCCGGTGGCCCCCACGTAGCCTATGAGCTCTCCCTGACTGACCCTCTTGCCTTCACGTATGCCGGGCGCAAAACGGGAGAGGTGCATATAGGAACTCTCGAAACCGCGCATGTGTTTGATTCTTATTCTGTTGCCGCCGCCTGAACTGTCCCAGCCACACCTGGTCACCGTCCCGTCACCTATGGCATAGACCGGTGTGCCCGTGGGTGCGGCGTAGTCGACTGCCGTGTGGGCCCTGACCACTCCTGTAACCGGGTGTTTCCTGCGGTAGCTGAATCCGCTGCTGACCCTGCTGTATTTGAGCGGAGCCTTGAGAAACATACGCTTGAGGCTTTCTCCGCCCTTGTCCCAATAGGTGTTGCTGCCGCTGCCGGTATCGAAGAGCACTGCTGCCACCTGCTTGCCGTCATTGCTGTCGAAAAGGCTGAAATAGACGCTGTCAATGCCTATGACCCTGTCTTCGCAAATGGTCTGGGTGAAGATGGCGCGGAAACGGTCGCCCTTCTGCAAGGCGAAGAAATTGACGCTCCACTGGTATATGTCCTCAAGATTGACTATAAGTTGGGGTGATGCCCCTGCGGCTATCATGTCGTTCCAAAGGGAACTGCTTATAGTAATGTCGGTGAAGGTCCTTATGTGCTCGACGGGCTTGGACGCGTTCCACACCGCGAGGGAATCGCTGCATCTGAACACGGTGGAAGTCACTACGTTGTGGTCATAAACGGCGTAGCGGAGGACGCGGCTGCTGTCGGTCTCTTCGTAGAAGGCGCGCATGTTGTTGCCCGCCCTGAGTTTGCGCACGTCAAAGACAGTGTCGCAGAGCTCACTGAGCGTAAAGGCATCACCCGCACTCATGCCGAGCCGTGTCATCAGGACCGAGAAAGTGTCGCCGTTCTTTATCTTGAGCGTGTCGACGGAATAGAGTCCGGTGTCGAAGCCCAGCAGGGGAGGCTCCACTTCAATCTGCTCCTCCTCTTTTTCCCCGGAATCGCCCCTCTGCCAGCACGAACAGGCCACGGCTGCAAGGGCCGCGATGGCCGCAAATACGGAAATGATGCTTCCGCTTTCCCTGAACTTCATTTAGTATACAAATTCAAGTTCGTCCACGTAGAGCAGGCTGCCCGTGCCACCGGTGAAATAATCTCCGTATTTGCTCGTGCAGCAGTTGATTATCACGTATTTGGGTTTGCGTGTGAGGTCCCTGTAGTCGAGGGTACATTCAAATTCCACGTATTGCAGATTGCCGGACGAATCAAGGGTGGCTTCGGAACTCTCCAACTTGCCGTAGGCTATGATATTCGCGTCGTTTTCCTGGTCAAGGAACACGTCTTCCGAAGTATTGATGCGGTAAGGATTGTCCCAGTCGCCCAGAATTACGAGTATCTGCATCACATCGCTTTCGCCTATGAGATCGGGATTGTTCCCTACGTCATCGTGGTCAATGGTTGCCGGCTGGTAGGCATAGTAGCCCTTCATGGAAGAGGGGCGGGTCGTAAACGGGATGCCCCAGTCCATTTCCGCTCCGAAGCCGGAAACGCTCACGAACTCTCCGGTAAGCAGGTTGCCCGCGGCGAAACGTCCGAGTGAACCTATGCCCGAGTACCTTGCCTCCATCCTCGCAGCCTTTTTCCCGGTACCGCCCACTGCCACGAATTCCTCCTCCGGGGTTGTAGCGCAGCTGCTGCTCATCATGAGTACCCCTTTGTTGGCTGAGTCCCAGACCCTGCCTATACTCACGTCGGGAGCCGGATACCAGCAAGTCTTGGAGGTATAGACCGTCTCGGTACACCATTCGTCCAGACTCATGTTTGCCACCTGTGCCTCTTCCTCGGTGCTGAATGCCACCTCTTCCGAGGTCTCGCTTTCCCTGACGAGCCTTACATAATAGTCCGTTCCGGGAGTGAGTCCTTCGACGGTATAGCTGTAGACCCCGTTTTCAGGGCTGATATCCTCGCCGACAGTCCATTCGCCGGCTCCGCTCTCTTTCCACTCGAAGTGGCCGGTCTCCTGGGAACCGTCCTGGTCGGAACTGAAGTCGGCACGGGATGACCACGCATTTACATCTATCTCGCTATCAATGCTTACCGTAGAGTAGACGGTCCAGATATAGTCCTGATACGTGACGACGTGTACGGAAACGGGCGAACTGAGGTCAATCACGCTACCCACGCTGAGTTCTTCGCATTTGGCGTTCTCGGACAGGGTGAGGGCGGTGATAGTCAATGTGGTTCTGTCCAAATCCTCGGGCACTACGACCTCCACTGTCCTCGACTGGGTGCTGATGGCGGAGGAAATCTGGCCCGCCACCTCGAATGAGGTTATGTTTCCGGGAACTACAGGGTAGTCCAAATCGTTTTCTATGGTGCAGGCAGCCGCCAGAAGGAAAATCGGAGCGGCTCCGTACAATAATGACATTTTAGCTTTCATACTGAATCAGTCTGGGTTAAAAATACAGAACCACTCCCAGTTCCGTGGAGAGCAGGTCGAGACTGTAATGTATGCCGAAACTGTTGAAGGTGCTGGCGTCCACCTGATTGGTGGTCTGGACAGTGTTGGTCCATTCGAGCCCCATGACCTCAAGACCGAGTTCCACGGCGACATTAGGCATAACCATTATACACACCCCGGGAACCACGGAGAGGGCGGCCGAGAACTTTTCCTGGTAATTGCCGTGTTTGAGGCCCTCATCTATGGTGTAGGTCTTGTTCTGGCCGTAGGCTACGGTCGCCCTCAGTTCGGAGAAGAAGGCGAAACGTTTGCTCCGGGCTATGGAGTTGTAGTACTTGCCGGAAATGGAGCCCGTATAGGTGTGGCCGAGATAATAGTTGTTGGCGAGAGACAAGCCCAGTTCGGACAGATTGATACTGGCATCGTCGACGCCGAAGGTGGACCTGTTGTAGCCTATCTTCAAGCCTATGGAGAAGTCGTCCTTGATGAAATATGAGCCTCCAATGGAGAATTTCCAGGTATCCAGCGAGGCCTTCATGCCCTGGAGAAGGGAGAAAAAGGCATCGAATCCCGTTTCATTGCCTATGTTATAGTCATCGTAGGAGAAAACCAATGAGGCCGACTTGGTTCCCTTGGTGAGAAACACCGCGGGTTCTTCATTTTCCTCCGTCGCGAATGCCGTTACGGAGGCGAGTGCGCCCAGCAAAAGAAGTGTGAATTTGCGTATGGCCATTTCTTGATAGTTAACTTCAGTGTTAATAAATATAAAATGGAGACTGCCGAAAAACGACAGTCTCCAAAGAATGTGGTGCTGGCAGGAGTTGAACCGGCGACACATGGATTTTCAGTCCATTGCTCTACCACCTGAGCTACAGCACCAAGTCCTGTCTTGGGACTGCAAAAGTAGTCAAAAAATACAGGATTCCAAATATTTTTTAAAAATTTTTGCTTTTTCAGGCCCTTGACTGCTCCACGGCAGTTTTGAGGCTTTCCAGGGCGGACTGTATCTTGCTTCTCGGGCAGCCTATGTTCAGGCGCATGAAACCGCTTCCTTCCTTGCCGAACATGCTGCCGTCGTTGAGGGCGAGCCGTGCTTTGTTTACGAAGAGGTCAACGAGCTGTTCCTGCGTGAGTTCCAGTTTGCGGCAATCGAGCCAAACCATGAACGAGGCCTCCGGAATCACGGCCCGGATTACCGGCAGTTTTTCCCTGAGCCAGGAGTCAGTAAAGCGCACGTTTTCCTCTACGTAGGCAAGCATTTCCCTAAGCCAGGCCATGCCCTCGACAGTGTATGCCGCACGGGTGGCTTCGGCGGAGAAAATGCTGGGATAGTCTATCTCTCCCGCCTCAAGGTAGGAGAAGAACTTCTCGCGGAGAGCGGGGTCGCGCACTATGCAGTAGGAACTTACGACTCCGGCGATGTTGAAGGTCTTGGAGGGGGCGAGGAAACTGATGCTGCACGCGGCAGCCTCGTCACTGACCGAAGCGAAAGGCAGGTGCTCGTTGCCGAACAGGGCCATCTCCCCGTGGATTTCGTCCGAGAGAACGGTTATGCCGTGGCGCACGCAGATTGAAGCCAGGCGGCGGAGCGTCGCTGCGGGGTGGCAGATTCCTGCGGGATTGTGGGGATTGCAGAGTATCAGCATCCTGGTCTTGCTGTCAATCAGCGACTCGAGGCCTTCGAGGTCCATTTCGTAAGTCTTCAGGAATCCGTCCTCGTCGTACACCGGTTTCAGGGG
>CAZMTY010000047.1:0-11654 GCA_964569595.1 uncultured Muribaculaceae bacterium | reverse complement strand
CCTGGCCCAATTCTTTGGACGATTCATGTGCCCGCGAAGAGTGGGGATGGAAGCCTGAATATGATTTGGATTCCATGACACGCGATATGCTTGCCAAGTTGAAAGAGCGTTTCTGAGTTTGAACTTTTGTGCTCGATAAAAGGAGGATGCCCAAGCCGGGCGTCCTCCTTTCGTTGGTCCGGCCTTTCAAAGAAAGATGTTTGAGGGTAGCTAAAAGTCAGTTTCGGGTCATGTTCCCTAAGGTATAAATTGATATATTTGCAGGACTGTGAGGTCTGGGGAACTACTCCGGGACTGAATGAAATGACAACGATTGTTTTGAATTAATCTGGATTGTATCTTTACAGATTGGACGCTTCGAGTCCCTGGCAGGAAATCTGAAAAGCCGTCCGAAAAGCAGATATAATGAAAGTATGAAAGAGATAAAGAACATGGAATTCGGGGGAGAACGCCCCCTGTTCGAGTCGCATGACCTGCGTCTTGACAACGTCATAATAAGGGCGGGGGAGTCCGCAATAAAGGAATGCAGCAATATAGAGGCTGTCAACTGCCGTTTTGAAGGCAATTACCCCTTCTGGCATGTCCACGGTTTCACTATCAAAGACTGCTATTTCGATGTCGGAGGCCGTTCGGCACTATGGTATTCCGACCACCTGAAAATGTCGGACACGGTAATCGATGCGCCCAAAATGTTCAGGGAAATGGAGGAAATCGACATAGAGAACGTCGTAATCAACGATGCCGACGAGGTCTTCTGGCGCTGCAAGGGCATAAGGGTGAAGAACCTCAAACTGCATGAAGGCACATATCCCTTCATGTTCAGCCGCGACATCTACGTGGACGGACTGGAGAGCGACAGCAAATACGTCTTCCAGTACGTCAAGAACGTGGAAATCCACAACGCCAGGATTACCACCAAGGACGCATTCTGGGAGGTCGAGGACGTTACGATATACGATTCTATCCTTGACGGCGAATATCTCGGTTGGCATTCCCGCAATCTCAGGCTCGTGAACTGCCACATAGCAGGCGAACAGCCGCTCTGTTATGCGCACGACCTCATACTCGAGAACTGCAGCTTCGACCCGGCCTGCGACAGGGCCTTCGAATATTCCACGCTGAACGCCGACATACGCGGGACTATCACTAATATCAAGAACCCCATGTCGGGACGCATCGTGGCCGACGGAATCGGCTCCGTGACCATAGACGAGAACATCAAGGCCCCGGCAGACTGCGTAATCGAAGTCAGGAAGTAGGCCCGGCCTCTCCTGACTTCTTTCTTGATGCCCTGATTATCAGGAAAGCGGCGAGCGCCACGAAACATACGACCATCGTAATCATCTCGGGAACGTGGTTCAGGGGATCCACCCAGAACTCTGTCAGAAGCCCGTTCCTCGAGAACACCTCTACCGTGGTCCAGAAAATCAGTACCGTCGCAATGGCCATTCTGATATTCGGACCCCAGCCTCCGAGCCTCAGTTCGTAACGGAACATGAAAATAGAGCCCACGAGGCAGCCTATGGCTATGGCTATGGTGATGGGATGGCTGTCTCCAAGGAATACGGGGTCGTAGACGAACATCAGCAAGAGATACATGGTCCACATGATGATGTTGAGTTCGAGGAAGGTCGTAATCGCTGTATGGCGGCTCATGTTGTGGGGGACTATGGCCTGCCTTTTCCCTCTGAAAAGGACTTTCTGGAGCCAGTTCATGGCATGACAGCCTGTCCTGGTGCCGAAGATGTAAAGCACCATGAACATCACCCAGAAGCCGAAAGAAGCCGGCATGATAAGATATTCCGGTCTCGAACCGCGCAAACTCTTCAGTTCGTCGGCCGGAATGTCGTTGATATTGATTCCGTTGACAAACATTTCATGGGTCACCCCTATACCGTTCACATACTCCGTCACGCTCTGGACCACTCCGCTCCCGAGCAGGTCGTAATGGACGCCGAAGCGTGAGGCATAGTATGCGTAGAGGAACTCCACCCACCCTGTCCAGAACAGCAGTCCGCCGAACAAACCGAAGAGGGTCTGCTTCGTATCACCTTTGACGAATACTCCTGCGATTACAATGGCGAGTCCTGCGGCACCCATGATAAAGGCGCAGACGTGCATGGTCGCCGGCGCCATCGTTTCCTCCATAACCCTCATCAGCGCATGTCCGAGGGGCATGGTGAAAAGCACAACGAGGAAAGACACCAAGGTCTTTCCCCAGTAAAGTTTTCTTTCAGCCATATCAAATTCTTTCGGCGAATATATGCATTTTATTTTTCCTGCAGGTCTTTTGGCTTGGGAGAAAAATATCGGCTGTTCAACAAGGCAATCATTTCCTTCTTGCGCTCATCGAGGTATTCGTCCACCTGCTCGGGCGTCATGTCGAAGAGTTTTTCGAATATACGCACGTGCAGGAAGGGAGAGGTGGTCAGGATGAGTATGGTGTCGAGAAGTTCGAGCATTGTACACTGTTCGACTTTCCCCTCACTAATCTCTTTCTCCAGCCGCATGGATTGCGTCTCCACAATCTTCATGTATGGGGTGTTGTCGGAATCGACGTACAGGCGGAGCAGGTCCGGACGCGTCCTCACGAGGTCGAGCACGAAAAACGGCAGCGAACGGTTCTCCGTGAACTTGTCGTACACAACGCAGGCCGTGTCGATAGTCATCTGCTTGAAGTCGCAGCTGTTCTCGATGGCAGCCTTTATCGCTTCGGAGAAATCCTTCGTGGTTTTTTCGATTATCTTCAAGAAGAGATTCTGCTTGCTCCTGAAATAATAGTTAATCATGGCGTGGGTCACGCCGGCCTTTCTGGCAATCACGGCTGTAGATGTGGCATCGTAGCCCCTGTCGAAGAATTCTTCCTCGGCAGCCCTGAGTATTTCCTGGTCTTTGTTCATGTTTTGATGTTGTTTCAGTCGTCTGCAAACCCGCATTTCCACTGCAATCAGATTCCTTATACTCCGGCATTCCGGCATTTCTGTCGGTCTGATATATAGTGCCGAATGTGGGGGTGAATTGCGGAATGAGCAGTTAAAGTTGACGGTCGGTTGATGCCGATGTGTTGTAATAGTTTTTTAACAATATATAAATGGTTTAATTGTACTCAAATTTTGTCGAATTTACTGATTAAAAGCGATGTTGCAATATCCCTCGCGGGTGATGACCCTTGAAAATCGTTAGACGTATGTGAAAAAGGAAAAAGCCCGGCAGGGCCGGACTTTTCTTTTGAAATCTGTCGGTATCCCCGCTTGACTACCCGATAAGGATGGTCACAAGGAGGCCAAGGATGGCGTAGAACTCGGGAAGAGCTGCGTAAATCATCGTGTTGGCCATTACATTGTGGCCCTGGCTGATGTTGACTATACCGTTGGCGCAGACCTGACCCTGACGAATTGCCGAAAGAAGGCAGACAAGTCCTACGCTGACGCCCACTCCGAAATAGAGGGCACCATTGGCAACGATGTCCTTGTTCATCCAGAGAAGGAAGGCGATGAAGCCGTAAAGTCCCTGGGTTGCCGGAATTGCGGAGAGAATCATGTATGATGATGATTTCTCCGGGGATTTCTTGAGTGCGCCTTCAGCTGCATTTCCGGCGATGGTGGTACCTATGGCCGAGCCAACTGCTGCGAGTCCGAACATCAGTCCGAGACCGAGATAACCAAGAATTGAGTTAAGCATAATTTTGAGTCTTTATTGTTTTTTAATCATTTGTCTTTCTGTTTTCCGTCCCGTCATTCCGGCGGGAGGATTTATCTTTTTATGGGGCTGTAAACCGTACCCAGGCCTTCATATCCGGAATTCTTGAAGAACTCCACGAAGTTGAGCCTCAAAGGATGGACGAAGGCCCCCAGGCAGCTCAGAGCAACGTTCAGCACGTGGCCGAATACCAGAATCAATACGAAAGGTATCCAGTGCCAGGTGGGGTCGCTTCCCTTGACCATCTCGGCAATCAGGTTGAAGGCCGAGGCGAGCATTCCTCCGGAGAGGCCGAGCGCGTACAGACGTATGTAACTGAGCACGTCGGACATCAGTCCCGTAACTGTGTTGTAGCTGTCCCACAGGCCCGAGCCTATGTTGATGAGAGGATTGCGCCCCCACTTGTTGAAGATGAATATTCCGAGGGCAGAAACGCCTCCTATGCCTATAAGGAGCCACTTCATTGCGCTCTCGGAAATCACTCCGGTGAGACCCGTGGCGAGACCTATGACGCCTCCGACAATCAGCAGGGTCCATCCTGTCGTGCTCAGGCTGTTCTTGAAGCCGTCGCGCCTCACCGCCCACACCGCCTTGACTATCATGGCGAGACAGATATGCAGTATACCTATGATCAGGGAGAGTATCATCTGCTTGGAATAGCTCGCCCCTCCGATTTCCACGTCCCCGACTATCATTATGCTCTTGAGCCAGTCGGGAACCCAGCTCTGTTCGTACAGGCTGACGCCGAAGAAGCCGCCCATGAAGAGTCCGGCAATCACGGTACCGCATCCGAGCGTAACCACCAGGCTCCACATATTCGCAAGTCCGCCTTGTCTGCCCCTCAGGAAGAGTCCCACGGCTATCAGGACAAGACCGTAGCCGAGGTCGCCCATACACATGGAGAAGAACATCAGGAAGAAGATACTAAGGAACACCGTGGGGTCGAACTCGTTGTAGACCGGCACGCCGTACATCTTCGTAAGCACTTCAAACTGGCGGACGAACGCGTTGTTTTTCAGCTGGATGGGGGGATTGTCCTCAGCACTGGCCGCTTCGCATTCGTAGTACATGTCCATGGAATCGAAGGCCTCGCGCAACTTTTCATCGTTCTCCGCAGGCGCAAAGCCCTGCATAATCTGTATGCTTCCTTCGACAGCAGACTCTGCGGACACGCCGGCCAGGTAGACGCTGAGCCGGGTATAGATTTCATTTATCCTCCGGTTGAGTTCGGGAAGTTCGTTCTTCCTTTCGTTCAGCGCCGCCGTCTCCTCTTCGAACTGCTTCTGCGTGGAGTCATATTCGGCCCGGACTTCGGAGCAGGTCTTCGAAGGCATGGGGATATCCTTGAGCGGAAAGTCGGGACAGTCTCCGACGGTCACGAACCAGACCTTGTCCCTGGTCTCGCTTATTTTTTCAATGGCGTAACTCTCCTCCCATTCCTTGCGGAAATTCTTGGGGGAACAGGTATAGAAACGCACTCCAAGTACCTGCAGCTTTTCAGCGTCGAAATCGCCCCAGGGCTGCACTTCCTCCAAGGATTTGCGGAGTTCGGCGAGCCTGGTCCTCAGCGCTTCCGTAGCCTGGTTCCTGCCGTTGGTAATGGACTTGATTTCTTCACGCAGGTCCTCGATCTGGGCAACCATGGCCGTCGAAACCTCATCCACAGGCTTTGACGAGCGGGTGATGTCCACGACTCCGAGGTCCTGGAGTTTCTCAAGGAAGGCCTCCTTGTCTGAACTGAGCAGCAGGAAGGTGTATTTTGTCATCGGTGTAATCATGACCCGGCCTCCTCTTCTTGTTCGTGTCTTGTCTTGACTATCTTGGATGAGGACATCGAAAGATTCTCCTCGTCCTCAATATATCTCTTGATCTTCCTTATGGCCTCCTGGTAACCCGGAATCTGCACCTTTTCGTAAAGGTTCACCTTCTGCGTGGTCTTTTTGCGGTTGAACTCGAGAATATCACGCTTCTGGCGGTAGATTTCGGCTTCGATTCCGAGCCGGGTAAGTTCCTTGAGTATGCGCACCCCGTCAGCGTACCACGCCGGTTTGACGAAGGCATTGAAAGGCTTGAGTTCGTAGTGAATCTCATCGAGCTGCGGGGTCTTCACACCGGCAACCTTGACCGTTCTGAGGTCCACGTCGGTGATACTGATCAGACCCGGCTCGAACTCGTTCCAAAGCGCTGCGAGATAATCGTAGCTGCCGAGGGCCTTTTCGAGCTGCTCGTCAAGCTTCTGTGCCTCCTTCTTTGCGGCCTGGACGCTCGAACGCAGGGCCGACTCCTTGTTCTTGAGGGTCGGCAGGGCATTCTGGCGCACCTTCAACTGCTTGCCCAGGTTGGTCAGGGAAGTCTTGTTGTATTGAAACTTAATGGCCACTGTTTTCCGTTATTTCTTCCAGTATTTGTCTATAAAGGATTGTCTGATACCCGTTTCGGCAGGGGAGAAGTACTTGGCGAATATCTCCCATGCGGTGTCGAGCATTTTGTCTACGCCTATGTTCACGTCGATGGACAGCAGTCTCGTCGCATATTCCTTCGCGTAGTCCAGACAGCGCAAGTCATAGTCCGAGAGGTCGAAACCGTTCTCGAGCTTGGTCTTGGCGTTCTGCGCATCGGCGTAGAGCCTTACTCCGGCATTCATGACCTGGGAATGGTCCTCGCGGGTCTTCTTGCCCTGCACGAGCTGCTTGAGTCGGCTGAGGGAGCGGAAGGGGTCCACTATGACCTTGCCGGAATCGGAGTCGGCACGCAGGTAGAGCTGGCCCTCCGTAATATATCCGGTGTTGTCCGGAATGGCGTGGGTGATGTCTCCGTCGTTGAGGGTGGTTACCGCGATAATGGTTATGGAGCCTCCGTCAGGGAGCTGCACGGCCTTCTCGTAGATTTTCGCGAGGTCAGAATAGAGCGAACCGGGCATGGAGTCCTTGGAAGGAATCTGGTCCATACGGTTGGACACGATGGACAGGGCGTCGGCGTAGAGGGTCATGTCGGTCAGCAGCACGAGCACCTTCTCGTTCTTGTCCACGGCGAAGTACTCGGCCGCCGTAAGGGCCATGTCGGGGATCAGCAGCCTCTCCACCGGAGGTTCTTCGGTGGTGTTCACGAAGGAAACTATCCTGTCCAGGGCGCCCGCGGATTCAAAAGTATTGCGGAAGAACAGGTAGTCGTCGTTGGAAAGACCCATGCCGCCGAGGATAATCTTGTCCACATCCGCCCTCAGGGCCACATCGGCCATTACCTGGTTGTAGGGCTGGTCGGGGTCGGCGAAGAAGGGGATTTTCTGTCCCGAAACGAGGGTATTGTTCAGGTCTATGCCCGCGATTCCGGTGGGAATCAGTTCGGAGGGCTGGCGGCGCTTGTAGGGATTTACCGAAGGTCCGCCGACCTCCCTCTCCGTGCCCTCGATTTCCGGACCGCCGTCTATGGGCTTGCCGTAGGCGTTGAAAAACCTTCCGGAAAGCTGGTCACTCACCACGAGGGTGGGGGGAGCTCCGAGGAACGATACCTCCGCATTCGTGGGAATGCCCTCGGTTCCGGAGAATACCTGCAGGGTCACCGTATCGCCCTTGGTCTTTACCACCTGGGCTAGTTTGCCGTTCACCGTGGCAAGTTCATCGTTTGAAACTCCACTGGCGTTCAGCGAGACTGTCGCCTTGGTGATGGCCTGGAGCCTGGTATATGTACGTTGATATGCTTTTGTTGCCATACTATGAAAGGAGTTTGTTCAGCTGCTGCTGATAGTCGTTGAACTGTTCGCTCTTGAACGCAGAGTAATTCATCTGGCGCAGGGTATTGATTATCTGCGTGTAGAAGTTGCGGCACTGTTCGAAGTCCTCGAACTCGAAACTCTTGTCGCAGATGTCGAGAATGAGGTCGAGCATGTAGCGCTGCCTCTCCATGGGGCAGAGGGCGTCCACCTGGTCGAAGGCATCCTGCTGGAGGAAGGCATAGTCGAGCACCTCGGAGCGCCAGAAAGCCTCGTGGTAACTCATAGGTACGCCGTCGTCGCCGAGAATGTTGATCTGGTCGGCCATTTCCTTGCCTCTGCGCACGAGGTTCTTGGCCTTGAGCACCTTGTCTACCCAGCCTTTCTCTATCTTCTCGTCGAGATAGGCTATGATTTCGGGGTACTCGAGGTACTTGGAGTAGGATTCTATGGGATTCACCGCGGGATAGCGCTTCTGGTCGGCCCTGTTCTGTTCGAGGGCGTAGAAGCAGCGGGCCGTCTTCTTGGTGGATTCCGTGACGGGCTCCTTGAGGTTACCGCCGGCAGGGGAAACCGTGCCTATGAAGGTGATGGCTCCGGTCCGGCCGTTGTTCAGCACCACCATTCCCGCGCGGGAATAGAAGGTGGCTATGATTGCCGAGAGGTCCACGGGGAATGCGTCGGCTCCCGGGAGCTCCTCGAGACGGTTGGACATTTCCCTCAAGGCCTGGGCCCAGCGGGAGGTGGAGTCTGCGAGCAGCAGGCAGCGGAGTCCCATTGCACGGTAGTATTCGCAGATAGTCATGGCCGTATATACTGAAGCCTCGCGTGCCGCCACGGGCATGTTGGAGGTGTTGCAGACTATGGTCGTGCGCTCTATGAGGTGGCGTCCGGTGTGAGGGTCGATGAGTTCGGGGAACTCGGTGAAGATTTCCACGACCTCGTTCGCACGTTCGCCGCAGGCTGCCATTACAATCACGTCGGCCTCGCCCTGCTTGGCTATGGCGTGCTGGAGAACGGTCTTTCCGCAACCGAAGGGGCCGGGAATGAATCCGGTTCCGCCCTCGGCAATGGGGTCGAAGGTGTCGATTACCCTGACTCCGGTCTCCATAATCTTGTTGGGCCTGGGCTTTTCCTTATATGCCTTGATTGCAAGTTTCACGGGCCATTTCTGGACCATGGTCACTTCGACGTCCTCGCCGTTCCTGTCGGTAAGTACGGCTATGACCTTGTCGATGTTGTACTTGCCGGCCTCTGCCACTGACTTTACGGTGTATTCTCCCTCGAAGGAGAAGGGAACCATAATCTTGTGGGGCAGCCAGCCTTCCTCTACCTCTCCGAGCCAGTCGGCGGCGACTACGACGTCACCGGGGGAGACTATGGGCTTGAAGTTCCAGAGCTTTCCGTGGTCAAGAGGGTCGGTGTATTCTCCTCTTTTGAGGAACACGCCCTCCATGGTGGCAAGGTTGTTCTGCAGTCCGTCGTAGATGCTGGAGAGCAGTCCGGGGCCGAGTGAAACCTCGAGCATTCTGCCGAGGAACTCGACCTTGTCGCCGTTTTTGAGCCCGCGGGTGCTTTCGAAGACCTGCACCGAGGCCCTGTCGCCGTTTACCCTGATTACCTCGGCAAGCAGCTCCGTTCCGGCCAAATGAATGTGGCAGAGCTCATTTTCAGCTACGGGACCGTCCACGCTCACGGTCACCAGGTTGGAAACAATGCCCGTTACCTTTCCTACTGTGTTCATATCATGTTGTTTTTCTTGTTATCGTATGTTGAGCGAATCTCCGTCACCAACTTGCGGAAGAGCGCGTTGCCCGTTTCGGGGTCGAGTCTGTCCCACCTGTCTATAATCCGGAGTTTCGCGGCGAATGCGAGTATCACATTCAGAGAGAAGACTTCCATAACGGTGATTTCGTCTATGGTCTTCCACATCAGGTCATCAAGCCCCCTTTCGCGTTTGAGTATGTCGCTGCCTTCGAGCACGGAGAGCACTTCCTGGCGGCCTTCGAACTCTTGCTCCGACACGCCTTCAAACTGCACCGTGTCCTGTCCCTCGGGTCTGCCGAGGGCCTTGTTGAGGTAATCCACCTTTACGTTGCGCAGCCTGAGGTCGTAGGCGAAGAACTCGCGTATGAAACGGTTGCGATGGGCCAGGGCTTTGGCATAGTAATCCCTGTCGAGCACGGTGTCGTCGTAACCCGAAAGCAGGAAATCGAAGGTCTCGAGGTCTTTGGACGACAACTGCCCGCGTATGTCTTCGATGATGTCGGAGGCGGGGGTGTGCTGGCTGTGTGAAGGTCCGGGCTGTAGTACGGGGAGACCCGCTATGATGTATTCGTAGTTGTTCATTATGCGGACTATCCGAAGAGAATCTTTCTCGTTACGGGACGCAGGTATTCGGCAATGAGTTCCTTGAACGTATCATCGCTCAGGCTGACATACCAGCTGCCGTCCCTGGGACCGATGAGGAATCCGCCTTGAACCTTTTTGGAGAATTCGGCCTTTGCTCCCTTTCCTATGGCTTTCTTGAGTTCTGAAGATACCCAGCCGTCGAGGTCTTTCTTCATGGATTCAGGCAGGATGAGACTGATGTCGCAGGATTCTTCCGCACTGAATTTTCCGGCTACCGCCCTGATGATTTCCTTTACGAAATCCTTGTCGGAGAGGGCTGCGCTGACCTTGTCGGAGAGAACAGCATTCACGAGGAGATTCTCAATGTCCTTTTTGGTGGACTGGAGACTCTGGGCTGAAGCCATCCTGATATCCGATTCGGCCTTTTCCATGAGTGCAGCGGCTTTCTTTTCAGCCTCCGCTACAATTGCAGCTGCCTCCTTTCTGGCAGTTTCCGTGATTTCACCGGCTTCTGTCCTGGCCTTTGCCAACAGAAGTTCGCCTTCTTCCTTACCTTTGGACAGACCCTGACTGTAAAGCTTGTCTGTGAGTTCCTGTAATTTACTGGACATATTATTATAGTTATTAGTCATTCTTTCATAGCGCCGAACCGCCGAATCCCGACAAATCTAAAAAAAAGTTTATAAATACAATAGATTATTTTAATAAATTTAATATAATCGTATTCGCTTGCGATATGGCAATCGGCGCCCTTAAATGCCAAATTTGATGCCAATTCTAAGCTATAGGGGAACTAATTTTCGAAAATTAACCGCTGTGTTTGAGGGGAAGTTTGCTCGGGCGCATAAATCCTAATCGAAAATACTGTCATTTGTGACGCTTTTTCCGAGTGGCCGAACTAAAGTGGCTCTTGATTTAAACCAGGCACTGGCACGCTAAGTTTATAAAAGCATAATAAGCCGACTTCTGGTCTAAAGAAACAAGACCCGCGATAAAATTATCTAAAGTCGTAGTCTGTGAATAATCCATAGGACGCTTGACAGGGGTGTCGGGGATTTCCGCATCTCGCGGATGTGCCAATCGGCGTCCGATCGGGGGCAGTTCCAGAATGCCGGCTATGTCCTGCCCAGTTTAACGGGACACTAATGACAGGTTATACAGAACATGAACAGGACTATTGGCTATCAGTACTATAACCTGATTAGCCATTCTTTTCTGTTCATCACACTCTCTGCCAACAGATACACTCGTGTCCCTAACGTTTGCGGCCAGCGGTCTGCAGGATTGTCATCTAACAATCTCGCCCGTTCTATCGCCACCTCCACGTGTAATATCAAGCTTAAGGCATCGTATGCCGATTCCTGATAGGAACCCATCTTCTGGCGCAATAGCTTCTTCAAATACGGATCACTACTCTTCGGTTTACGGCGGTTTTCCATCCATAATTTCTGCTCTTCGGATGTCAGCGATGCGACATCTTCCAAATGCAATAAAAGCCACAGTTCAAAACATGGATTACTCAAAGCCATGTGCATGGATATTTCCTGCTTGCACTCCGTGGCCACATGGGACAACATGGCCTCTGTCCAACGATCTTTATCTACCACTAACCAAAGTTCGTCATCATCCTCCAATTCATATTGGCTTTTGTAGTCATTGAGTTGTTTTAATACATGTTCGGGACTTGAGTTGTTCTGTTCGTCCCCGCTCCGTTCCAAAACATGCACATGCACACGGGGGTTGGCATATTCCTTGGCCAATGCATTGAAATATATCCGCTCGGTATCCTTACCCTCGGAGGCTATAACTATAAGACGGGCGTCACAAAATGCTTCAGGGCGCTCGCGCATCAAACTATTCCTGCTTCGCATCGTCCCAATGAATATTATTCAGT
>CAZMTY010000046.1:0-12239 GCA_964569595.1 uncultured Muribaculaceae bacterium | reverse complement strand
CAAACTAAACTTATAAGGAGTGAATCCCTGCTTGCAAGAGGGTGGCCCGTTAGTCATTACCGACTTTTGGGTTGCCCTCTGTATTTTTGTTTATTGGTTCTTTCGTTGGACTGTCAGAAATCTATTTAGTCCCTCCATACGAACTGCAAAATGAAAGTTGCCGGGTTGTGTAATGAGTTAACAATTATCAAATAACCCCGATATCAGAGGATCATATAGTTGAGAGAAACCATATTTATCTTGGAACATAGTAGCCATTTATATTCAACCGCAGAATTGCAAAATCAAGTCCGTTTTATTTTAATAATCGCATAATTGACTATATTTCAATGATTTCGAACACTCATTCATCTACTTATACGGGACAGTAGTATTACCTGACAACAGAGCGGCTGTCCGATAAAATGACTACTTCTGCCCGGAGTCAGGTCAACTTGGTTTTGCGACAGAAATCTAACGAAAACGGGCTGGCCTCGCAAACGAAGTCAGCCCTGATTTTACAAACTTGAAAATTTATCGGACAGCAATAAAAACATATAGCCTCCTGCCCGACAAAACAGGTAAATAACCGTTCAAGTTCTATCAGATTTATCTTTAAAACGTAATTACCAGAACAGGCGCGATACTCGCCGGGACGTCCTCCGGCAAGCGGACAGTCAATGCAGAAGCATCGCGGCTAAAATCCACCTTGCCATATCCTACGAGCTCCACACCTTTGATTTTATCCGGACAATATTCCGAACCGCTTGCCATGGAACTGATGCTCATTATCCCGTTTTCCGGCCAGCCCAAAGCCGTAGCGTAAACCTTGCCATCTTTCTGGACAAAACGAATATCGGATGCCGAATAACCCGTCTTGTCTTCGTTGAATCCCTGGCTGTTAATCGGATTGTCCGCCTCGGCCGATGGTCCTTCACCAAATATCTTCCACGGGCGGGTACCGTAAATACTCTCACCATTCACATCCATCCAGGCTTTGATTTCCGACAAAATGGCCACTGCCTTTTCATCAATGGAACCATCACCGCGCAACGGCACGCTCAACAACAGGTTACCATTTTTACTGACTATATCGACCAGCATTTTTACGACCGTTGCAGCCGATTTGTACCCGTCGCGCTCATACACCCCACGATCATAATGCCACTCTCCCAAACACGTACATGTCTGCCACGCATCAGCCTGCATACGGTCAGGAATACCGCGCTCAACATCCCAAAGCATGGCATCCTTCTGTTCATCAGTAAGTTTCTTACCCATAATAACCGCCCGCATAATGCCATCATGCTCTTTCAGACTTTTGTTGTAGAGATGTGCCGCAATCTTCAATCCGACATCGCTTATCGGATAAAACGGCAAAGCCGTATCATCAAAATAAATCAAATCCGGATCATATTTGTTTATGACATCCAGGGTCCGGTTATAGAATTTGGTCTGATAAGCCTCATCCGGCACGGATGCACCGTTCCCCCATTCCCACTGCCTGTGGATAAAATCTACGTTCTCGCTTCCCGCGCTGCGCGAATGGCGTTGTTCGTACAAATCTTGCGGGTCATAACCTTCCCACCATGTTCCAGTCCCGTCGGCTGCCGTCAGTTTTGCATCAAAGGCCTGCGAGCCCTCCATCCAGGTCCATGTATGCGAAGCATGAATACTCACACCGAAAGGCAGACCATATTCGCGGCATAATTCCGCCCAGGTGCCTATAATATTTTTTTTCGGTCCCATATTCACCGAATTCCATGGCTGGTAATCGCTGTCCCACAAATCAAAATTATCATGATGGTTGGCCAATGCCATAAAATAACGCGCTCCCACGCTTTTATAAAAGCGTATCAGCGAATCCGGCTCCCAACGTTCCGCTTTCCACTCATGAATCACATCCTTGAAACCGAAGTCGACAGGGTCGCCATATTTTTTCAAATGCACCTCATGTTGCCAATGTCCGGGATAATATATATGCCGTGCATACCAGTCACCGGATTCAGGCTCACATTGCGGCCCCCAATGTGCCCAAATGCCGAATTTGGCATCACGAAACCATTCGGGGACTTCGTATTCGGCCAATGACTCCCATGTAGGTTCATAAACTCCCTGCTCCATCGGCAGTACGGCTGGCTTTTCTTGTGCGGCAAGTGACAATGCACATGACACAAAACACAAGCAGACTGTCTTTTTCATCATCTATCAGATTATTTAATTTTACATGAGATAAAAATAATAAAATCTTGACAACCCCATTACATGGACAATCATCTTTAACACTTGCTGCATTCACCAATTTCAAGCCTTAAATTAACCCAAATCGGTCAATAGAGGCTGATTATTTGTGATTTTTGAAATGCTGACAAACAGGGATTTGCAACTTAATAAAACGTGAGGGGACTCCAAAAGTTACTTTTGGTCGTCCCCTTGATTCTCTGAAACAGTGTTATTCAAGTTTCTTGCGGAGAGAGAGGGATTCGAACCCTCGAACCGCTTTGGGCGGTCACACGCTTTCCAGACGTGCCTCTTCAGCCACTCGAGCATCTCTCCTGACGGGCTGCGAATATACTAAAAAAACTTAATGCAAGAAAATTTTTCTTTTCCGCGACGCAGGGACCAGAGTCAATCCGCAGGTGCAATCTCAGGAAATCATCTTTCCAGAATCGCCCGCTTGACTCTATCGCAACGCGCCAATTCCCGCAGGCAACAGATTTATTCATATCCGCAAATACTCATCCCCTCCGGGTGCCGTTCATGGCAATACGCGCCTCCACTTCCCAGGTACGGATACGGTCCTTGTAGAAATTATTGGCATTCTCGGCCGTAATGTCCAAGGCGGCGTCCGAATTGTTCTCCCACCTGCGGCAGTTGTAAATCACATCCCAAATCCTGCCTATCTGATATTCCCGGCTGATCCGCAGGGCCACGGCATAGTCCTCCCCGTACTTCACCACGGGGAAATTTATCTTCCTCAAAAGCGGGGTCCAAAAGCCCCTCGGCGCCCCGAGTCCGTTGATTCTCAGCGCATTGTTCCTGCCGTTTTCCGGAGTCCACTCCCTGTGGTCAATAACTCCGGGAGGCAGTTCATTCAGATTAATGTCGGTAATACGGTAAGTCCCTATTATCATCGCGCAATTCTGCTCCCGAAAAGCCTGCACGAACTTGCTGACACTGTCCGGACCGGAATACATATCGTCGGAATCGAGTTGCAGCGCAAAACGTCCGCAAAGCGGGTGATGTATGGCTGCATTCCAATTCCCGCCTATGACGTGATAGCCCGGGGGCTGATGCAGCACCACAAGGCGCGGGTCATCGAAAGAAGCCAGCACCTCCTTGGTCCCGTCGGTAGAATTGTCATCCACAACTATCACGTTATAAGGAAAATCCGTCTTCTGGTCGAGGGCCGAACTAACAGCGTCGGCAATAGTCGCGACCCGGTTGCGGCAGGGTATGACCACCGAAGCCTCGTACTCGAAGCCCTCCCCTCCGTCACCAGCAAAATCCACATCCTTGAACGAAGGCTCCAGATACGCTCCTATGGCCTTGAGATGTGCCGTGCAGACCTCCTCCATCTCTATCTGCACCTCACGGTTGCGGGGGTCTACATAATCGAAAAGCCTCTCGCCTGTCCTGCGAGTATCCGTCTCCACCTCGTAATACAGGAACTCATTGATATGAACCAACTTGCCGAGGCGCGACACCCGGAGCTTGAGCTCATACAGGGCGGCAAAACGATAATCCCTGTCCATCTGGGCCACGGCCTGCCTGAAAACGCTGCCCCTGAACAGCAGTACTCCCCCGAATTCGAAATCATCCCTCAGAGCTCCCGACTGCCAGTCAATGACGGGAGCCGGGGACGTCCGCCCGCCCGCAGTAATGAACCTGTCGGCATAAACCATGGCCGCAGAGGTATAATCGGCGACCTGCAGCATCCTTTCAAGGCCGAGCCCCACCCAACGCAACTCGTCAGGACGGGTATAGAGCAGAATAAAAGCGGCGTCTTCCGCATCCCGGGCTATCTCCCTGAGCCTTTCCGTCGGCACCCTGGGAGGCAAATCGAATCTTTTTACCATAACAAGTACAAAAATAGCAAGCCGCGCCTTAAATCCTACAGGACTCCGAATAATTGTATATGTCCGAAAAACGACAAAATCTGTTGAAAGTCCGGCGGGACGGCAAGAATAAGAATCAAAATGTTAAATTTGCGGGTTATGGAAAGAAGATTAGTCATAATACCCACCTACAACGAGGCTGAAAACGTCGAAGCAATCATTGATGCAGTATTGGCCGAAGAGGGAAACTACAACGTACTGATAATCGACGACGGCTCGCCGGACGGAACCGCCTCCATAGTCAGGGAGAAGCAGAAAGAGCTCCCCGACTCACTCTTTCTCATAGAAAGGAGCGGCAAACTCGGACTCGGAACCGCCTATGTCACAGGCTTCCGCTGGGCGCTCGAGAAGGGTTATGACTATATTTTCGAGATGGACGCCGACTTCTCACACAACCCAGATGACCTGCCCCGCCTGTACAAGGCCTGCAGCGAAGACGGCGCAGACATGTCCATAGGCTCGAGATACTGCTCGGGAGTCAATGTCGTCGACTGGCCCATCGGGCGCATACTCATTTCCTATTTCGCCTCCAAATACGTACGCACGGTGCTGGGGATGAAAATCTACGACAGCACGGCCGGCTTTGTATGCTACAAGCGCAAGGTCCTCGATGCCATAAACTTCGACAGTATCAAGATGAAGGGTTACGGTTTCCAGATAGAAATGAAGTACGTTGCCAAGCGTCTGGGATTCAGGCTGGCCGAAGTTCCGGTCGTGTTCGTGAACCGCCGGCTCGGCACATCCAAGATGTCCGGAGGCATATTCGGCGAGGCCTTCTGGGGAGTACTCGCATTGAGGTTCAGGAAAATCCGGGCAAAATGAAAGACATCTATATAAGACACATAGCCGAAGTCCTCGGTGTCAAGGCATGGCAGGTGGAAAACTGCGTGGAAATGTTCTCCGAAGGCGACACCATTCCCTTCATCAGCCGCTACCGCAAGGAAAAGACCGGAGGCATGGACGACTCCCAGGTAGCCGAAGTCAAACATTGGGCGGACGTGTTCGACGACATGGAGAAGCGCAAGGAGACCGTCCTCAAGACAATAGGCGAAGCCGGCGCCCTGGATGACGGCTTGCGCGAGCGTATAGAAAACTGCATATCGTCCACCGAACTCGAGGACATATACCTGCCCTACCGGCCCAAACGCAGGACCCGCGCCACCATAGCCAAGGAAAAGGGACTGGAGCCTCTCGCCGACGCGATATGGAATGCCAAAATCGTCAATCCCGGCGCCGAAGCCGAAAAGTTCACCGGAGAGCAGGTCGCAGATGCCGGGGAAGCTCTCGCGGGGGCCAGGGACATAATCGCCGAACGTCTGAGTGAAACCGCCGAAGTGCGCGAGGAACTCAGGGCCGTATTCCGCAAGCGCAGGATAGTCTCCTCCGTGACCAAAAGCGGCAAGGAAAGTTCCGAAGCCGCAAAATACCGCAGCTATTTCAACTTTTCCGTACCCATAAACCGCATCCCCGCCCACAACCTCCTGGCCATGCTCAGGGCCGCAAAGGAAGGCTATCTCAACATAAGCATAGACGCCGACGAGCAAAAGAGCGCCAGACAGATATACCATGTGTGGAGCAAGGGACGCCGCAGACCGTCGGACGCCGTGGCCTCGGAGATGATGGAAGCCTGTAGCGATGCCTACAAGAGACTGCTCGAGCCTTCGATTTCCGGCGAACTTATACGCGAAGCCAAGCACGAGGCCGATATAAAGAGCATACGGGTATTCGGCGAGAACCTGAGACAACTCCTGCTCAGCCCGCCGGTCGGCCAGAAACGGACCATGGCCATAGACCCCGGCTACCGCAACGGATGCAAGATTGCCTGCCTTGACGAACAGGGCATGCTTCTCAGCCATACCATTATCTACCCGCACCCGCCTCAGAACGAAAAAATCAAGGCCATAAGCACGGTGCAGGACTTGCTCGACAGGTACCACATACAGGCCGTAGCGATAGGCAACGGTACCGCATCCCGCGAGACCGTGGAGTTCATGAAAAGGATAAGGCTGCCCCACGACTGCAAGATATGGACAGTCAGCGAGGACGGGGCCTCTATCTACAGCGCCTCCGAAATAGCGCGGGAAGAGTTCCCCGATGAGGACGTGACGGTGAGAGGAGCCGTCTCCATAGGCCGCAGGCTGATGGACCCGCTCGCCGAGCTCGTGAAGATTGACCCCAAAAACCTCGGCATAGGGCAGTACCAGCACGATGTGGACCAGGGCCTGCTCAAAGAAAAGCTCGACAACACAGTGGAGAGTTGCGTCAATCTTGTGGGAGTGAATCTGAACACCGCTTCGCCCTATCTGCTCGCGTACGTCTCGGGCATAGGGCCGGCACTTGCCTCCAAAATAGTCAGTGTCAGGGAAGAGAAAGGCGGTTTCCGCAGCCGTGAGGAACTCAAGGACGTACCCAGACTCGGGGCAAAGACCTTCGAGCAATGTGCGGGCTTCCTGAGGATACGCGGGGCGGAAAATCCTCTGGACGATTCGGCGGTTCATCCCGAGTCCTACGGCATAGTGGACAGTATGGCGGCCTCACTCGGGGTCAGCACCAGGGACCTGGTGGGCAATGCCGCACTGTGCTCCGGAATCAATGCGGAGGACTTCGTGAGCAAGGATGCCGGACTGCCCACAATCAACGACATACTCAAGGAGTTGGCCAAGCCCGGGCTCGACCCCCGCGAACAGGTTTCCGAATTTTCATTCGCTGACGACATTCATTCCATAGACGAGCTCCGTCCGGGCATGGAGCTTCCCGGAATAGTCACCAATATCACCAACTTCGGCGCCTTCGTGGACATAGGCGTACACGAGAACGGGCTCATCCACGTCTCGAAGTTGGGCCCCCGCGGAACCGACCCCTCGAAAGTGCTCAAACTCCACCAGCAGGTAAGGACACGCGTCCTCGACGTGGACACAGACAGAGGCAGAATAGCCCTGGCCCTCGTAAAGGATTAGTCGTCCTTCATGGAGATTTCCTTGAGCTCCTCCCTGTAGGCCGTGAGCAGGCGGGACTTCGAGATAAATCCGAGATATTTCCTGTCGGTATCCACGACCGGAAGCCGCCATGCGCCGGTCTTGTCGAATTTGTTCATCACCGAATCCATCTTCTCCCCGTAGTAGATATATTCCGGGGGGCTCTCCATCAGATTGTAGACATGAATACTGTCGTACTTCGACTGGTCAAAGAGATATTTGCGGGTCGACGAGAGGTCTACCATGCCCTGGAACCTCCCCTTTGAATCTATCACCGCGAGCACGGCCGCGTTCGACTCGGAAATGACCCCTATTATGTCCCTCAACGGGGCATCAATCTGAACCTTGGGGTATTTGTCGCGTATCAGCTCGTTGGTGTTCATAAGGGTCAGCACAGCCTGGTCGCTGTCGTGGGTCAGCAGGTCTCCGCTCTGGGCTATACGCTTGGTATATATGGAATAACGCTCGAATATCCTCACGGTGGCAAACGAGACGGTCGAAGTGAGAATCAAGGGTATCAGCAGCTCGTAGCCCCCGGAAATCTCGGCAATGAGGAAGATAGCCGTCAGCGGAGCCTGCATCACCGAAGCCATGAGCGCCGCCATACCCACAAGCACGAAATTCTGCTCTGGTACGGCCGCTCCGACAAGATTGAGGCAGCGGCTGATGACGAATCCGAGTATGCCTCCTGCAAAGAGCGTAGGGCCGAAGGTGCCTCCGACTCCCCCGCCGGAATTTGTAAGAGTCATGGCTATTATCTTGAAAACCAGAACCATGGCAAAGAACAGCGGCACTCCCCAGCTCCCGTTCAAAAGGAAGGACAGGGCACTGTGGCCCTCCACTTCTATGGCTTGCCCCGAAAGCAGCAGATTAAGCGAATCGTAACCCTGGCCGTAAAGCGGCGGGAAGAGGAATATCAGCAGGCCCAGTCCTACGGCGCTGAACAGCCACTTCAGATATACGTTGCCTATTCTTCCCAATCTGTCCTCAAGCCACAGGGTTCCGTTAGTGAAGTAGAGCGAGAACAGGCCCGCGACCACTCCGAGTATGAGATAAAAGGGTATGTTCCCCATCGAGAATGCAGTCAGAGTGCAGGAAAAGACCGGAGTTGTCCCTCTGAAAATACATGACACCACCGTGGCCGAGATAGTCGAAGTCAGCAGTGGCAGAAGGGAATTCATGGAGACATTGAACAGCAGTATCTCCATGGTGAACAGCACTCCTGCGAGAGGGGCCTTGAAGATGCCGGCAACGGCTCCGGCAGCACCACAGCCCAGAAGTATGGTTATATTCCTGTAAGACAGGCCGAAAAGCCTTCCTATATTTGAGCCTATGGCCGCGCCCGTGTAGACTATGGGGGCCTCCGCGCCGACCGAACCGCCGAAACCTATGGTAGCCGATGCCGTCAGCATGGAACTCCAGGTGTTGTGAGGGCGTATCCTCGATTCGTTGCGCGAGACGGCAAGCAGGACCTTGGTCACTCCGTGGCCTATGTTGTCGCGGACAATGTACCTCACCATCAGCAGCGAAATCAGCATGCCTACGCCGGGAAGCACGAGATAGCGCCACACGGAAACCGCCTCCTCCCCTTCCATAAGAAAGCTTCTTATCAGCTCGATAGCAGCGTCAAGCACGACTGCGGCGCACCCTGAGAGTACGCCGATCAGAAGACTCAACAGCAAAAGTCTGTTGCGTTCAGATATTTTCTTCAGCCGTTTCAATCGCCAGAATCCGATGAATCGTCATCGGCCCCGTATTGTGAGATATTGTCGTCGGGGAGAGTTCCGGTATCTTCTCCGGAGGCTCCGGCTACCTGGTCATTTTCAGCATCATCTTCTCCCTCAAGCCAACGCTCTATTTCGTCGGCGTCATCGACCTTGATCTTGACCTTGACAAGATAAATGTCTGCGGGAAGTTCCAGCATGACGGCGTAGAACGGAGTCCCGTCCGGCTTGGTGTACCTTACTATATCCGGGAGATAGTCGTTGAAACCCTTGGGATATTTCTCCGCAAATGCCTCGGCCACTTCCTTGGACATGTTTTCATAGCTCACAATGTGACGTTTCTTGTTATCAGCTGCCATAATCCTCTTCAATTTTCGGCTGCAATATTAGTATTATTTTCTTAAATAAAATGAACTTTTGCGCTTTTTTCCCGTGCTTTTGACACAATTCCGGCACTTCTGCGCTCTCTACGGGGCATGCGGCTCCGACCGTAGAGGCATTTCACGACAAAACCTGCCCCTTGACCCGCAAGGAGGCAGGCTATGGTGAAAATCGCTAAATTACATTCTTTCAGGAAGTTCGATTCCCAGGATATTCATGGCCCTGCGAAGAACCGACGAAAGCGAGGAAATCAGCACGAGACGCATCCCGAGCAGCTTGCGGTCAGGCTCGCGGAGAATGACAGTGTCGTGATAATACTGGTTGAATTCCTTTGACAGGTCGTAACAGTAGTTCGCGATCAGGGCAGGCGAAAGGGCGTCCGCCGCCTCGGAGAGCTTCTGGGGATAGGCCGAAATCAACTTCACCAATCTTACCTCCTTGGGACTCAGTTCGGCTTCTGGCGCAAGAACTGCCTCCAAGCCCTGTTCCTCCGCCTTTCTCAGAATGGAACAGATGCGGGCGTGGGTGTATTGGATGAAAGGACCGGTGTTGCCGTTGAAATCAATGGACTCCTTGGGATTGAAAAGCATCTTCTTCTTCGGGTCCACCTTCAGTATAAAATACTTCAGGGCACCGAGCCCTATGGTGCGGTAGAGCCTGTTTTTCTCCTCCTCGGGCATCTGGGCGAGTTTTCCGCTTTCGTCCGAGGTCTCCTTGGCCTCCTGGTACATCTTCTCTATCAGGTCATCCGCATCGACCACCGTTCCCTCCCTGGACTTCATCTTGCCCTCAGGAAGCTCGACCATGCCGTAGGAAAGGTGGTAAATCTGGGTAGCCCAGTCAAAACCGAGTTTCCCGAGTATGAGTTTGAGCACCTGGAAGTGGTAGTTCTGCTCGTCACCGACCACGTATATGTGTGAATCGAGCCTGTATTCGCTGAAACGCTTTTCCGCCGTGCCGAGGTCCTGGGTTATGTACACGGAAGTCCCGTCGGAGCGCAGCAGCAGTTTGCGGTCGAGACCTTCATCCGTAAGGTCGCACCATACCGAAGCGTCTTCGTCCCGGACGAACACTCCCATGTCAAGGCCGCGCTGCACGAGTTCCTTGCCCAAAAGGTAGGTCTCATGTTCGTAGTAAGTGCGGTCGAAGGTTATACCGAGGGCCTTGTAGGTCTCGTCGAAACCGGCATAAACCCAGGAATTCATCTTCTCCCAGAGTGCGCGGACTTCGGGGTCGCCCTCCTCCCATTTCACGAGCATCTCGTGGACCTTGTCTATGACAGCCGGGTCCTCTTTCTCCATCTTCGCATATTCCACGTAGCAGTCCCCTACCAGATGGTCTCCCTTTATGCCTGTGCTTTCGGGCGTGGCTCCGTTGAACCTCTGCTGCCATGCATACATGGACTTGCATATATGCACTCCCCTGTCATTCACCAACGTGGCCTTGATCACTTCATTGCCGGCCGCCTTGAGCAGCTCCGACACTGAGGCACCGAGGAGGTTGTTGCGTACATGACCGAGGTGCAGGGGCTTGTTGGTATTGGGAGACGAGAACTCCACCATAATCCTGCGTCCGGTAGGGGGAAGCACGCCGAAATCCCCTGCGGTTGAATCCTGCAGGGCGGAACTCCACCAGCGCTGCGAAAGCGATAGGTTCAGGAATCCTTTTACAGAATTGAAAGAGTCTATTTCCGGACAGTTCCCGCATAGCCACCCGCCTATTTCGGTCCCTGTGGCATCCGGCGCCTTGCGGCTCAGTTTGAGCAAGGGGAAAACCACGAGGGTATAATCTCCTTCGAATTCCTTGCGTGTCGGCTGCACCTGCAATGTGGCAGGCTCGACATCGGCTCCATACAGGCTCTTCAAGGCCTCGGAAGCCTTTGAGGCTATCAGTTGTTCGGCAGTAATCATCCGAGATAGGATTTAAGGAGTTTGCTTGCTGCAGGCTTCTTCAATTTGCGTATGGCCTTTTCCTTTATCTGGCGCACTCTCTCGCGGGTGAGGTCGAGTCGTTCGCCTATCTCTTCAAGCGTCATTTCCTGGCAGCCTATTCCGAAGAAGGACTTGATGATTTCCCTCTCGCGAACGGTCAGAATCTGCAGCGCCCTCTCTATCTCGGTGCTCAGCGATTCGTTGGTCAGTCCGCGATCGGCACTCGGAGAGTCCTCGTTGGGCAGCACATCCAAAAGGCTGTTGTCCTCACCCTCCACGAAAGGAGCATCCATGCTCACGTGGCGGCCGGAAACCCTCAGCGTGTCGGCTATCTTGTCCTTGGGTATATCTATCATTTCCGCGAGTTCGTCGGTCGAAGGCTGACGCTCGTTCTCCTGCTCGAACTTTCCGAGGGCCTTGTTGATTTTGTTCAGCGAACCCACCTGATTGAGGGGCAGCCTGACTATGCGGCTCTGCTCGGCGAGGGCCTGCAGTATGGACTGGCGTATCCACCACACGGCGTAGGATATGAACTTGAAGCCTCGGGTTTCGTCAAACTTCTCGGCGGCCTTGATCAGTCCGAGGTTGCCCTCGTTGATAAGGTCGGGAAGGCTGAGACCCTGATTCTGATATTGTTTGGCTACAGAAACAACAAAACGAAGATTTGCACGGGTAAGTTTTTCGAGAGCCTCCTGGTCGCCCTTTCTTATTCGCTGGGCAAGTTCTACTTCTTCTTCAGGTGAAACCAGTTCCTCGCGTCCTATTTCCAGAAGGTACTTGTCGAGGGACGCACTCTCGCGATTCGTAATCGACTTGGTAATTTTAAGTTGTCTCATGCTGTTGAATTAAATTGCTTTACTGAAGCCGGGAAAATTCCCTGTCACAGTCCGTGACACTCCTGAAACTTCAGAAATCCCGTGTATATATACGGCCGGAATCGCCGGAAGTTTCACGCAATTGAAACTTTTTTCAATCGGGGTGCGGCAGGGCTTCCTCACCGGGCCACTCCCGTGTTCCGGCTTCACCCTTGCTATTCCGGTGGCTATCCGTTTTGCGATGAGGGCACAGAAAGGCCTGCCGCCCGGAATAGCAAATAAATTTTCTTTACTCTCCGCTTCTTCTTATATTTGC
>CAZMTY010000045.1:0-12388 GCA_964569595.1 uncultured Muribaculaceae bacterium | reverse complement strand
ACTACTCCGTTTGCACCGCGTGCACCGTAGATGGCGCTGGCGGAAGCGTCCTTGAGAACGGAGAGGGACTCCACGTCGTTGGGGTTGATGTCGGAAATCGTGCCGTCGTAAGGCATACCGTCAACAATAATCAGAGGTGCGTTGCTCGCACTCATGGAACCGATACCGCGGATGCGGATACTTGAACCCGATGATGCGGGGTCACCTGAGGTAGTGATGATCTGAACACCGGGCGTGGTACCTGCGAGGGCGTTGGTTACGGAAGAGGTAACTCGCTTGGAGATTTCCTCACTCTTGACCATCGCCGCAGAACCGGTAAACGACTCTCTGGTGGCAGTACCGTAGGCCACTACTATGGTCTCGTTCAGGAACTGCGAGTCGGGGCTGAGGACAACATAAATTTCAGCCGTGGAATTAACAGGAATCTCCTGTGTAACATAACCGACTGCTGAGAAACTCAGCGTTCCGTCTGCTGGAGCATTGATGGAATAGACACCGTCAACGTTCGAAGCAACTCCGGTCATGGTACCCTTGACCACTACAGAAGCGAACGGAACACCTTCGCCTGTGGATGCGTCTGTCACGGTACCGGTCACAGTAATGTTCTGTGCCGAAACCGAAACCGCCAGCAAAGCCGACAAAGCGACTAGAAACAGCTTCGTTCTTTTCATAAAAACCTACATTAATTAAACATTATACTAACTACACGTATCCAAGCTGCAGCGCTTTCAAACGGGCGTTCAAAAAAGCGCATTTACACAAAGGTACTATATAATTTCAAATATCCAAACATCTAAACCATTGACAGTCAATGGGCACGAAAAACAAATCGTTCAAAAATCGTTTCAAGTCCCTAACTTTTCGCACAAAATCGCCTCTAAAAATAACAATTTTCACGCGTCACACTACCATCTGAGAAAAATTTGTTTGATTTCCATTAAAATTTCTCTCTCAGGGCATCAAAAAGCCTCCAACGGGGGTCTTCGCGCCGCTAAGCCGCGCATTTTCAGTGTCATTGTGGTTTACTGACGCAAAATAATCATTGTTCTCAAAAAAACAATGAACGGACCGGCCAAAGGTAACCTTAAATCGTCAGACTCCTTTCTCCGAAAGACCGGACCCGTCCGGGCCGCCTGACATAGGCCGCAGGGGGTTTCGCGGCGGCCAGAGGGTGCTCTCTTGGGGAGTTCCGGCCCTCCCGCAGCCCCAAGGCAAGAATTTAACGTGAATTTTATGAAAAATGTAAAAATAGACATACTTTTGCCAGTCCCCGACGCAGGCAATATCCGCCTGCGGCACAGCGGAACAGGGGACACCTTATATTATAGTATTTACTTTTGCGCATTATCATGATGAAGCAATCTTATCTTTTGACAGCCATTCTGGTCCTTGGCATAGCTTCATGTACGAAAGAAGCCGATGTTCTTGTCACCGGGGACAGCAATGGACAGTCTGGGCAGGAGGTTCCTGCGTCTGCGACAAGCGGAATAGTACAGATAAAGTTCGAAAAGCCCCTTGAGGAGCTAATTGCGGACGGCCTGGACCTCTCTTCGGTGCTCGGTGACTACACGATCACCCGTTCAATCCCCGAAGGGGGACGTTTCGAGGCACGCCACCGCGAGGCCGGACTGCATCTGTGGTACACTCTCACTTTCGACCCTGAACTTCCGCTCTCAAAGGCCTCATCTGACCTGAGTTCCCTCCTGGGTGTCACCTGCGTGGATTTCGTGGTTCCCGTCATTGTCCAGCAAACCGGCTCACCGTTCAATGACCCCAATTTCAGCAGGCAATGGCACTATTACAACGACGGAAGCGGGACCAACAGAATTGCCGGTGCCGACATAAACCTTCTTCCGGCATGGGAGATAACCACCGGTTCCCCCGACGTGATAGTGGCTGTCTGTGACGAGGGCGTCCAGTATACCCACCCTGACCTCGCGGGAAACGTGTGGGTTAACGAGGCAGAATATAACGGCACTTCGGGCGTGGACGATGACGGCAACGGTTACGACGACGACATCTACGGCTACAACTTCGAGGTCGACACCTACTCCGCGGCTATAGATTTCTCTACACACGGCACGCATATAGCTGGAACTATCGCCGCCGTCAACAACAACGCAGTCGGCGTGAACGGTATAGCGGGAGGCGACAACAGCGAAGGGAACGGGGTGCGAATCATGTCCACACAGATCGGTCCCGAAAGTTCCTATATACAATTGGCCTTCGTCTATGCCGCCGACAACGGGGCAGTACTCATGAACTGCAGCTGGGAGCTGTCGACATCCACGACTCCCTCATACATAGCCGAGGCTATCAGATATTTCAACAACTACGCAGGCATTGACGAAAACGGGAACCAGACAGGCCCCATGGCGGGAGGACTCGCGATTTTCGCGGCAGGAAACAGCAGCACGACTGCCAGTGCCCCGGCCATGGAAGATTATGTACTTGCGGTTTCCGCCATAGGCGCCAACTACGCCAAGACATCCTACTCCAACTACGGCAGCTGGGTGGACATCAGCGCACCGGGAGGCGACGCCACCAACTACATCTACTCGACATCGCAGAACAGCGGTTACACCGGAATGTACGGCACCTCTATGGCTTGTCCCCACGTGACGGGAGTCGCCGCCCTCGTGGTGTCCAAATTCGGAGGTGAAGGCTTCACCCGTGAGCATCTTATAAACATCCTCACTTCCACCGCCAATCCCGTCATATACGAATACAACACCGGCTACAGCGGATTGCTCGGAAGCGGCCTTGTGGACGCCTACGCCGCCCTCACTGTTTCGGAGAACGCTCCTGCAGCCGTTACCGACCTTGTCGGGGCAGTATCGGAGAATACCATAAACCTGTCCTGGACGGCCCCCGCGGACGCAGAGGGACTTACACCCTTCGGATACACTGTCTACTGGAGTACCTCCCCGCTTGACAATATCAGCACGGACAATCTCCCCTCTTATGTGAACAGCACAAGCTATACTCCGGACGGCACGGTCAGCGAAGGCGAGACCCTGAGCTACTCGCTGACGGATCTGAATTACGGCGCAGGCTATTACGTGAGAGTCGCGAGTCAAAACGTTTTCGGGGTCAAGTCGGAACTTTCCAATCAGCTGTACTTCGAGACGTCAAGCAAGAATGCTCCCGAAATCACCGCCCTCGACGGCACTTCCCTGACCCTGGCTTCACACGAAAGCGGCTCACTCCGCTTCACCGCCTATGACCCTGACGGAGATTCTATGAGCTACAGCATAGTGGCCACGGGAAGCACGGGTTCCCTCAGCGGGGCAAGCGGAAGACTTTCCGATGGCGTCTTCACGGTGACTGTCAATGCTTTGCAGGCGACCGACGGAGTCACCTACTACGGCAAGTTAGTTGTCTCCGATGACCTTTATTCGACGGAAATGGCGTTCTCCTACACCATTTTGGAGAACAATGCGCCTGTCGCCTCGGCTTGCGACAATGTGGTGTTGAATTCCAACTCCGACACGCAGACAGTCGACCTCACGGAGATTTTCAGCGATGCTGACGGAGAATCGCTGAGCTATACCGTGTCGACTTCTGTCGCCGGCGTCGTTTCCACCGGCATCTCCGGCGGCGTGCTGACCCTCACGGCCACTACCTACGGGACCACAGACGTGAGCGTAACCGCTACCGATGCCAGGGGCGAGTCTGCAAGCTGTACCTTCTCCGTACTCGTGAGGGACGGTTCCAACGAGGTGGACCTCTATCCCAATCCCGTAAGCAGCGTCCTGAACATACGTACCGCCACGACGGTTTCAGCCGACATTTCTATAAGCAACCGGACGGGAGCTACGGTCTACAGCCAGTCTCAGGCCACCATCGACCCCTTCGCACCTGTCCAGGTAGATATGAGCGCATTGCCCGCCGGAGTATATTATGTGTCCATAAGCGGCGGTCAACTGAATTCCACTTCTTCAGTGACAAAACAGTAGAGTCTTGAAATGAAAACGAAATTAATCAGCATACTTTCAGCCTGCCTGCTGGGTGCGGCGGGCGCATGGGCCCAGAGCGGTTCCTCCCTTCTGATCAGCCCCGACCCCGAGAACGCCGCTCTTGCCGGAACCTCCGTTGCCAGAGAGGCCAACGCCTACGCAGTCGATAACAATGCGGCGGCCATGTCGCTCTCCGACCGGCGTTTTGCAGTGGGCGCGAGTTATTCGATGTGGGCCCCCAAGACCGCCGACAACACCATAGCGGGCTTGGGAGCCTATATGAGAATAGGAGAGAGGCTGGCCGTCGGTGTCAGCGGCAAGTACCTTCAGGACCAAGCCATGACCCTGACTGACGACATGGGGGTGAGCCTCGGGACCTTCACTCCTTACGACTTCAATGCCGCCATAGGCGTGTCCTACAAGTTAATCCTGGGGCTGTCGGCGGGTGTCACCGCCAAGGTTCTGTCCTCAACCATAGGGGACGGTCTCTCGAGCACGGCTTTCGCGGCCGACGTTTCCCTGGCGTGGAGACTCGGGAACATCTCGGCAGGTGCAATGGTGGGCAATCTGGGCTCCAGCCTGAATTACAACGGGACAAGCTATTGCCTACCCTCCTTCGCAAGGATAGGCGGGGCCTACTCTATTTTCGGGCTCACCGCTTCCGTCCAGGCTGACTATCTGTTCAGCGGTGCCTTCGCAGCCGGTGTCGGACTGGAATACGCTATCATGAATATTGCGTTTCTGCGCGCAGGCTACCACTATGGCGATGATTCCTTGGGCCTTCCGTCTTACGCTTCTGTAGGATTGGGAGCCAGGTTCCTGGGAGCCGAACTCAATGCGGCCTATCTGCTGGGCGGAAATCTCGGCAATACACTCCAGGTCGGCTTGGGCTTCAGTTTCTGAGCCTGTCGGAAAAAACTTAAGGGCGACCCGTTCTGTCTTTCGGGCCGCCCTTTATTTTTGCGTAAAGTCCGTGATTTCCCGGAACCTGCCTAATCCGAAGCTCCCTCCCCTCCTTCGAGGTCGAGAAGTTCGGTAGTAATCTTCTCCTGCCGTCCCTTGTTGTACTCGAGGGTAAGTTCGGAGAGCAGTCTTTCAGCATTTTCGGAGGCCGTCTGCATGGCTATGGTCCTCGCCGCATGCTCCGCTGCGGCAGAATCCAGCAGGGCGGCATGAAGTTTCAGCGCAAGCAGGTGCGGCACCAGTTTCCTTGCCATAATCTCGGCCGCAGGCTCGAAAATAAAGTCATCGCGGTACTCTCTGAACGCAGTCTCCGATGCCACGTAAGGTAGGTACTGCTCCACCACCGGAGTCTGCACGCTCGTGGAAACGAACTTGTTGTAGACCAGGACCACCCTGGAGAACTCTCCCGAGAGGAACCTTCTTATCAGCACCTGAGACAGTTTCTCGCTTTCCTTGTAGTCCGGCCTGGCTATCATGGCGTTGTAGTCGCCTTCAGAAGGATAGCCGTTTGTCCTCATCGCATCCGCCACCCTCTTTCCTATGGCGAACATCTGTACGGAAGCGCAGGCCCGACAGACTTCTATAGTCTTGTGTATGACATTGGAATTAAACGCACCGCAGAGGGAACTGTTCGAGGCCACTGCCACCACGGCGACCTGCGAATCCGAGGACGCGTGCGATTTGAGCAGGCTCCCCGGAATGTGGTCCACCTCGGACATTATGGCCTCGAGGGTCTGCTCGTAAGGGCGCACGGCCTCTATGTCGGCCTGGGCCTTGTGCAGTTTGGAAGAAGCCACGAGCTTCATTGCCGAAGTTATCTTCAGCGTGCTCTTGACCGAGTTGATTCTCCCCTTTATCTCATTTAAAACAGCCACGACAAGCCTCCATATTATGATGCCATCATCCCGCAAATGGTGGCGGCAACACTCTTGAGAACCTCCTCGGTCTCATCGGTAAACTTCCCTTCGGCGAGTTCGTCGAGCAGGTCCTGGTGCTCAACTCTCATGTTGTTGAGGAAGAGTTTCTGGAACTCTGTAACCTGGTCGACTCTGATATCGGCCATAAGTCCGCGCGTGCCGCAGTACAGTATGGCCACCTGTTCGCCCAAGGGCATGGGGCGGTATTGATCCTGGACCAGAAGCCGGTTGTTCTTGCGCCCCTTGTCGAGGGTCATCAGCGTCACCTTGTCCATATCGGAAGAGAACTTCGTGAACTGTTCCAGCTCGCTGAACTGGGCCTGGTCTATCTTCAGGGTTCCGGCCACCTTCTTCATCGACTTCACCTGGGCCGCTCCGCCGACTCGGGACACGGATATGCCCACGTTGATTGCGGGCCTGAATCCTGAGTTAAAAAGCGAGGACTCGAGGTATATCTGACCGTCGGTAATGGAAATTACGTTCGTGGGTATGTATGCCGACACGTCGCCCGCCTGGGTCTCGATGATGGGCAGCGCGGTAAGGGAGCCGCCGGCCTTGACCTTGCCCTTGAGACATTCGGGCAGGTCGTTCATCTGCTCGGCCACCTCCTGCTGGCTGATAATCTTCGCCGCACGCTCCAGAAGCCTGGAGTGGAGGTAGAACACGTCTCCGGGATAGGCCTCGCGACCTGAGGGACGACGCAGAATCAGAGAGACTTCCCTGTATGCCACCGCCTGCTTGGAGAGGTCGTCGAAGACCACGAGGGCATCGCGGCCGGTATCGCGGAAATACTCGCCTATGGCCGCTCCGGCGAAAGGCGCATAATACTGCAGGGCAGCGGGGTCGGCCGCCGTCGATGCCACGACTATGGTGTAGTCCATCGCTCCTTTCGACCTCAGGGTCTGCACGGTCGAGGCCACGGTCGAACCTTTCTGGCCTACGGCGACGTAGATGCAGTACACGGGCTTGCCCTTGAGGTATTCCGAGCGCTGGTTGATTATCGTATCTATGGCGATTGCCGTCTTTCCCGTCTGGCGGTCGCCGATGATGAGTTCACGCTGACCGCGTCCTATGGGAATCATCGCGTCTATGGCCTTGAGTCCCGTCTGGAGAGGGGTGGTAACCGGCTCACGGAAGATTACTCCCGGGGCCTTCCTCTCAAGAGGCATTCGGACTGTGTCGCCTTTGATGGAACCGCGTCCGTCGAGCGGCGTGCCTATGGGGTCCACCACTCTGCCAAGCAGTCCGTCGCCTACCGGGATGCCGGCGATACGGCCGAGGCGGCGCACCTTCATGCCTTCCTTTACGTGATCCGTAGGCCCGAGAAGTACCGCACCCACATTGTCGGCCTCAAGGTTCATGACCACAGCCTTGATTCCACTCTCGAATTCCAGCAATTCCCCGGCCTCAGCGTTCACAAGGCCGAATATTCGGGCAACGCCGTCGCTTATGGTCAGCACGGAGCCGACCTCCTCGTACTTCAGCGAATTGTCTATGCCCCTGAGTTCGTTCAGCAGCAGTTCCGATATTTCGCTTGCCTTTATATGATTCTGATCCATTTATACTATTCTGTTGTTTTGGACAATGAAGTGGCGACGTATGGACTCTATCTGGTTACGGACGCTCGCGTCAATCATCAGATCGTTGACCCTTACGACAAAGCCGCCTATGAGGTTGGGGTCCACCGTATCCTCAATCAGCGCCTTACACTGGAATTTCTCTTCCACTATCCTGCGTATCTTCCGGGTAAGGCCGTGGATGTGTACGGCCGAACTTATTGAGACGAACTTCATTCCGCGGGAATCACAATACATGCGCAAATAACTGCGGAGAATGAACTTCACGTACTCGAGTCTCCCGTTCTTGACGAGCAGCATAACGAAACGCTCCAGTTCAGGTTCAAGCCTTTCGGGGGTATGCTCCGGATGCCTCAGCAGAATGTAAACCTGCTTGAAGACCCTCTCGGCTCCTCCTGTCTCCTCGCAGAACTCGTACAGAGCGCGGGCATATCTCGTGGAAAGTATTCCGGTGTTCATTCTCTGCTAATTACTGGTAATATCGGACTTCGAATATTCATCGACCAGCCTGTCCACAAGGGCCAGCTGCTGCTCCGAAGAGTCGAGTTCCTTCCTGAGTATCTGTTCCGCGACCCTGACCGAGAGCATGGACATATTCCTGCAGATGTCGCGCAGCGCACTCTCCTTCTCTGCGGCAATCTCTATCTTCGCGTGTGCGACTATCTTGTCGGCTTCCTCCCTCGCCTTGTTGCGGGCATCGGCTATTATCCTGTCCCTGGCACGGCCGGCTTCCTTCAGCATACGTGCCCGCTCTTCCCTGGCCTCCTGGAGTATCTTTCTGCTCTCTTCCGTGAGGTTCTCAAGCGCTTGCCGGGCCTGCCGGGCCTTCTTCAGAGATTCCTCTATATAGTCGGAACGCTTCCTCACCATACGGGTGATTACGGGGAAGCCGAACTTCGCGAGCACGAAGAAGACAACTCCGAAGATGATGACCATCCAGAACAGAAGGCCGAAATCCGGTGTTACAAGAGACATGTTCTACAGTACGGCCATAAGACAGACAATCGCCCCGAAGAGGCACACACCCTCTATAAAAGAACAGATGATGATGCCGGTCGCACGGATATTGCCCGCCATTTCAGGCTGCCTTGCAGAAGACTCCATCATGGCCTTGCCTATGAGTCCTATTCCCACACCAGCGCCGAGCGCTACGAGTCCTACTCCGATTGTACCTCCCAGAGCGGAAAGTGAAACTGCTTGAAGAAGCATTTGTGCAATAAGTAACATATTCAGAAATTCTATTTGTTTAAACTTTATTGTCTGTCTGTTCCGCCCGCCTTGACCTCTACCGCTTCTGAACCGGGGTGCGCGAGGGAGATGAATACCGCCGACAGCATGGTGAACACGTATGCCTGAACGAATGCGACGAGCAGTTCAAGGCACTCGAGGAACACTCCGAGCAGCAGGGATATGAAGGTAAACGCCCCGTTCGCAATCGCTCCCATGCTCGCCGAGATGAAGATGAGCCCGATTATGCTCAGAATCATGATATGGCCTCCGAGTATGTTCGCGAAGAGTCGCACCATAAGCGAAAATGGCTTCGTGAACACACTTAGCAGTTCTATGAGGGGCATCAGGGGTAAGGCCTTGAGGAAGACCGGCACATCCGGCCAGACTATTTCCTTGAAATACTCCTTGCTTGCAAAGAGATTGACCATCAGGAAGGTGAACACGGCCAGCACAAAGGTCACGGCTATATTGCCGGTAATGTTGGCCCCGCCGGGAAAGAAGGGCACGAGGCCCATCAGGTTGTTTATCAGGATGAAGAAGAACACCGTAAGCAGATATGGGGCATAACGGCCGTTGTTCGGCCCGATTACGCCGCTTATGATGTTCTTGTCCACGAATTCTATTACCGGTTCAATGAGTGCCACGAGGCCCCTGGGCTTGTCCTTGAGGACGTCATGGGTCCTGTACCAGCGCGTGCAGCTCAGAATCAGGACCACGAGCAGAATGGCGTTTATCATCAGTCCCGCCACGTTCTTGGTTATCGAGATGTCCAAAGCCGGACGCTCCATGGTAAGCGCATTCACCAACTTGCCGTCTTCGTTGAGCGTGTATCCGTGCTCCTCCATTCTTGAGGAGAAAAATACGCGCAGTCCCCCGTCTATCACGATGCAGGGCAGGGGAATGGTTATCTCCGTCTCTCCCACCTCCGCGATATGCCACTCGTAGGAATCCCCGATATGGCCGAAGAGGTAGGACTTCATGTCAAAGTCTTCCGCTGCATTCGCGCACAGCGGCAGGACAGCGGCAATCAGCGTAATTATCAGTTTCAGTCTGCGCATACCGTCACTACATTCTCCTTTATCATGACCACGCCGCCGTCGACTGCGAGTTCCGTCGCTTCGGTGTCATTGTCACGTATGACTATTTTCCCGCGTTCGAGCGAGGATATTATGGGTGCGTGTCCGGGCAGGACCTCGAAAGCGCCGACGGTCCCCGGCAAGAGCACCGCGGCCGCCTGACCGTCGTACAAAATCTTGTTCAAGGCCAACACCCTGACATTTAAGCGCTTTTCAGTCATCGTCTATGCCACCCTTGCAAGCAGTTCCTTGCCCTTTTCTATCGCTTCCTCAATGGTTCCCACGTTCAGGAAGGCCTGTTCGGGAAGGTCATCGACTTCGCCATCGAGTATAACGTTGAATCCGCGTATAGTGTCTTCTATGTCCACCATCACCCCGGGCACTCCCGTAAACTGCTCCGCCACCGAGAAGGGCTGGGAGAGGAAACGCTGCACCTTGCGGGCGCGGTTGACCGTCAGCCTGTCCTCGTCGGAAAGTTCGTCCATGCCGAGAATGGCTATAATATCCTGCAATTCCTTGTTGCGCTGGAGTATCTGCTTGACCCTCTGGGCCGTATTGTAGTGGTCCTTGCCTACTATGTTCGGGTCGAGGATGCGGGAGGTGGATTCGAGGGGGTCAACGGCGGGATAGATTCCCAGTGCCGTTATCTTTCTGCTGAGAACCGTCGTGGCATCGAGGTGGGTGAAAGTCGTCGCAGGAGCCGGGTCGGTAAGGTCGTCGGCAGGCACGTACACGGCCTGGACCGAAGTGATGGAGCCGTCCTTCGTGGAGGTAATCCTCTCCTGCATCTGTCCCATTTCGGTGGCAAGGGTAGGCTGGTAGCCCACGGCCGAAGGCATACGCCCGAGCAGCGCCGAGACTTCGGAACCCGCCTGGGTGAAACGGAAGATATTGTCAATGAAGAAAAGTATGTCCCTGGGACCGTCCGAGGTGGCGCTGTCCCTGAAGGATTCCGCGATTGTCAGTCCAGAAAGCGCCACCGAACTTCTCGCTCCGGGCGGCTCGTTCATCTGGCCGAACACCATGGCCACCTGGGACTTCTCGAGGGCCTTGCGGTCTACCTTGCCGAGGTCCCAATGGCCTTCCTCCATGGATTTCACAAATTCGTCGCCGTATTTGATTACTCCGGATTCAATCATCTCGCGCAGCAGGTCATTACCCTCACGCGTACGCTCTCCCACGCCTGCAAAGACCGAGAATCCGTTGTGTTTTTTCGCGATGTTGTTGATGAGTTCCTTAATAAGAACGGTCTTGCCTACGCCGGCTCCTCCGAAGAGTCCGATTTTTCCGCCCTTGAGATAGGGTTCGAGGAGGTCGATGACCTTGATTCCCGTATACAGCACTTCCTGTGAAGTGGTAAGGTCTTCGAATTTGGGAGGTTCCCTGTGAATGGGGAGGGAGTCGGAGGTGTCGAAGTCGCCCAATCCGTCAATAGCCTCGCCCGTTACGTTCATCACGCGTCCCCTGATTTGGGTACCGACGGCCATTTTGATAGGCGCACCCGTCCTCTCTACCTCGAGGCCGCGCCTGAGTCCGTCAGTGGAATCCATGGCAACGCAGCGCATGGTGTCTTCGCCTATATGCTGCTGGACTTCAAGGATAAGTTCCTTGCCGTCAGGACGTTTTACCTTGAGGGCATCGTGAATGGAAGGAAGGAAAATGGCTTCCGAACTGCTGTCGATTTCGAAATGTACATCGACGACGGGGCCGATTATCTGAGAGATTATACCTTTATTGTTAGTTGCTTTAGTTGCCGGCATAGGTTAGTGCTTTTCTGTTCGCCGGCGAATTTAACAAATTACAGACCACTATCCACCCCATATTGATTGAAATATTTTATATCGGCTATCGAAAATACTTATCGCCGAGCCGTACGGAAATCGCCGCTACTAATAACTGCGGCCCCGGAACTGCGGCAATCAACTTAAGGGCCCGTCGAGAAAAAGTTTTGTCGGGGTTGAGTATTTTTGCATGATTCTGCAGGCGTATGAAGACTTGCTAAAGTTGGGGATTTATCCTATAATTAAGGATTCTTGTTTAAATCTAAGTTGAAATGAAAAGTCCAAGGGCTCAATTGCAGGAAGTAACTATCAAAGGTTATAAATCTATATCCTTTGACAGTCCTGTAACGCTGAAATTGAGCGATGTAAGTCTTTTGTTGGGAGCCAACGGTGCAGGAAAGAGCAATATCGTCAGTTTTTTCCGGATGCTTAGTTACATGATGAGCAAATCATTTCAAGAATATGTAGAGAAGGAGGGTACGTCAAACGCTTTGCTGCATTATGGATCGAAGAAAACACCGATAATGTCGGGGGAACTGAAATTTACGTACAAAAAATCAATGGACACTTACAGTTTCTCTTTAGCTAACGCCCAGCCGGATAGATTGATATTTACAAGTGAAAGCCTTGAGTGGTATCGTCAGGGAGAAAATGAACCTTATAAGTTTACTCTGGAACCTAATTTTAAAGAATCTGCCCTCGCTGAAAGTGATGACCCTACAGCCGGGATCATATTCAAAATGCTGTCTTCATGCAAGGTATATCAATTCCATGATTCTTCTGCAGAGGGGCCTTTGCGCCAGGTTTGCCCTGTTCAAACGAGTAAATATCTTCAATCAGGCGGGAATAACCTTCCTTCTTTCTTATTGTTATTGCGGGAAAACT
>CAZMTY010000044.1:0-13036 GCA_964569595.1 uncultured Muribaculaceae bacterium | reverse complement strand
TTGACCCATGCAAGTTTGGATGCGGTAAAGTTCCCGGGGGAATTGAGCAGGCGGGCCATACATTTCTCGTATCCTATGCCCGTCAGAGCCTCCTCGCCTATTTCCACCGCACGGGAATCGCACCAGATTATGGAATTGCGCACCGGCTTGCAGTCCCTGTCGACCGCCACCAGGCCGTGCATCTGATACGATATGCCTATCGAGGCGACTTCCGACATATCGTGAGTGGCAGCCATCTGTCTGACTCCGTCGCAGAGACTGCTCCACCAAGACTGCGGGTTCTGCTCAGCCCAGTTTTTCCGCTCGGCTATAATCGGGGCCTCGGTTTTGGGGTTGGTGGATGAACAAACGCACTTTCCGCTCTCAATATCAAGCAGCGAAACCTTTACTGAAGAAGATCCTACGTCGATTCCAAGTGAATACATATACGATTTGGTTTAGTGTTTCTAAAGCACGGTCTGGTGGAAGAAGTCGAAATCCGCATATCCTCCCCCTCCCGTAGTGGAATAACAGTACAGCCCGGTCCTGTAGCCGGTGAAGTAGTCGAGGGTGAATCTCATTTTTAGCGAGTATTCGTATGCCTGCCATTCCTCTCCGTCGTAGGAAGTGAACACCTTGGCGGTATCCGGCCCGGCAGCATCGTCCTCCTCCGGAGTGAAAGTATAATCGATTCTGAGCCACACGCGGTCATTCTCGAGGGGCCTGCGGGATATTTCAACGTCCTTGCTCTGAGGGCTGTTTTCCCTCAGCACGAGTTCCTTCCCGTCGGGACCATATTCCACGCCTATACAGCAGTTCCTGCTCTGGAAAGCGCAGATTCCGGCCCTGTCCCCGGGTTTGAGCGACGACGCATCGAGCATTACTTCAACTGAACTTACCGGACCGACCGTCCTTTGGGTGAGAGTGTTACGGGCTTGGGCTATACCTTCTACCGCCTCTCCCGAGTAAATACGCATCCACCCGGGTCTTTCCGTCAGAGACCAACTGGAATCATCGGGTTTGTGGTTCCACTGCCAGACGAGAGCGAGTTCCGCTGAATCAAATTCGTCATTATCCCATACATAATCCTCACCGTAAGGCGGGAGATTTACGGTCACCTCTTTCATCGGAACCGTGTTGTCTCCCATTATCGGCCAACCGTCTGTCCAGGTGACCGGCTGGACTGTAGGTATTCGACCTACCGCACCGTGGTCCTGGAACATGATGGCATACCAGTCTCCGTATTGGGTATCCACTATGGCACCTTGTGCAACTCCGTCAGGACGACCGTCGAACGCCCCCTCAAGCACCACCTTGCTTTCGTACTCACCGAACAGTTCCTTGCTTCTCCAGCAGGTCTCCCTGCGGATACCCCCGGCGGGCCAGTTTATCTCCAATATATAGTAATACTCGCCTATATGATACACGTGAGCCCCTTCGGCCCTGAGACCAAAGCCCTCAGTAGGAGTACTGAGCAGCAGGGTGTCCACTCCTCCTTTCTTTATCGCGGAGCCATCCGGCTCGAGTTCCGTTATGTAAAGTTCTCCGTTGCCCCATACCACGAACAGGCGGCCGTCATCATCGAAAAGCATGGAGGCATCATGCATGGGCCTTTCTATCACGTTTCTGTCCCAGCTGCCGTTCATAATATCGGACGTGGTGTACACGTAGGTCCTGGCCTGGTCGTTGGCGATAAACAAGGCATAGTACAGGCCGTTCTCATATCTCAGGGAAGTGGCCCACTGGCTCTGTCCGTAGGCATTGAGCCCTCCACGCAGGTTGTATATATCGTCATCTTCAAGAACATCGTACACATAATTGACTATACTCCAGTGTACCAAGTCCTTGGAATGCATGATAGGAGCTCCCGGGCAGTAGTACATGGTCGTGCTCACCATATAGTAATCTTCGCCCACGCGGATAACGTCGTTGTCCGGTATATCCGTATAAGTCAGAGGATTGACTGCCACCTGGACAGCCTCGGGCCCCCCGCCGCAAGCGACGGCACAGACAAGGGCCGTTGTCAGAAGAAAAATACCCGGAAACTTCATTTTTCAAACATTTCGGAGAAACATCATTCTACAGCATAAAGACCGATTGTAGTACCGGTAAATCCGCCGGCTTCAGCCGTTGAGAGATACCTTGCAGGCAGATTTCCCGCCAACAGGCTTTCATTCTTTCCGTCGGGAGCGAAGTAAAAATCAAAGACCGAGCCGGAAGACTCTATCCTCAACTCGACAAAAGAACATTTGCCGTCCAAAGGAGCCGCGGCTATAAGCTGGCTCTCGGATCCTGACTTTTCAACGCATACATGAGGCGCACCGTCCAAAAGGCGCACGCAGAGGAAATAGAAGTGGGTCTCGTCCTTGAACAGCAGCATGCCGGCAGCCTGGGAATCGTTCTCGAAAGAGAAATACATCCTCGTGGACGCACTGAAGCAATGATGCTGTATCCTGCGGAATACGGCGGAGGGCACCGACCTCTGTTCCACTCTGACGCCGGAGCATTCAAGCCTGAGATAGCCACGGCGCTCGCTCAGGGAGAAGCGCCCGTCCGCCGGTCCGCGCAGAGTCAGCCAGTCATAGGAAAGTGTGTCGGCGTTGAAATCGTCAGTAACCATAAAATTGCCGAATGTCACATCTTTGCCTCTGGCGACACCTGGATGACTCACCGTAAGTGAGACCTGTTCCACTCCTTCGGTGATTATCGGAAATCCGTCTTCAGACCAGCGTACGGGCAGCATAAAGGTCTCCCGTCCGAGATTCTCGTATCCATCCTCGAAAGGACGGCAGGCAAGGAACACCGCCCACCATTGTCCGTCCCCGTCCTGGATTATATCTGCATGGCCGGCACAGGTTACGGGATCGGGCCTGGCGGGGTCGAGATGCCTCTGGGTGAGTATGGGATTTCTTTCCCATGCCACGTAAGGTCCCATGACATCCCCGCTCCTGAATATGACCTCGGAATGATCCTCGGCCGTTCCTCCTTCCGCGGCCATCAGGTAATACATTCCGTTTATCTTGTAGAGATGCGGGCCTTCTATCCATATAGGCTTGTCCTCAGGATGCACGCCCTTGTCCACGATTATGCGTCTTTCGCCTATAGTACAGTCATTTTCAACGTCATACTCCACTATTCGTATAGTCCTGTGTCCGTCATACTCGGGTTTGTAGTCGGGAGCGTCGTCATTGTTGACTATATATGCCCTGCCGTCATCGTCAAAGAAGATAGACGGGTCAATGCCCTGCACCTGAGGCAGCAAAATCGGATCTGACCAGTCACCGAACGGGTCCTTGGTCTTTACCAGGAAATTGCCCGCACCCACATTGGTCGTCACCATGTAGTAAGTCTCGTTGTGGGGGTTATACTCTATCGCCGGGGCGAAAATGCCGCCGCTGACATGCTGTCTGTCGAGATTCACCAGCTGCGAAGGCCTGTCAAGCACATTCCCCACCTGCTTCCAGTTGAGCAGGTCGCGGCTGTGGAATATGGGAACTCCGGGATAATAACTGAAGGTCGACGTGACAAGGAAATAATCCCCCTTGCCGTTGGTGCAGATGCTGGGGTCGGAATACCAGCCCGGAATCAGCGGGTTATACGCCATATCCTCTTCCTGCAGGGGATTCTCGATGTAGAAACTGTCCTTACCCTCGTAGACGAAATTGTCGAACAGGGCGGAACCCGCAGGAGCCGACACCTTACATGACGGCAGCAGCATCACGGCCGCAAGCACGGAAAATCCGATGAATGAAATCTTCTTCATACTCTACTCAAAACTTATCCAATCGATTTGTACATCACCGGAAGCGACTTCTGCTCTGATATAGTCGATTCCTGTCACATCTCCGTTCACCGGAGCCGAGACTTCCGTCCAGTCGGCGGATACCGGAACGCCCACACGGGCAAGATTCCCGTTACTGCCGCTTGAAACCATAACTTCCGCACCTTCTTGTGAACGCACCCGCATCTTCAGCGTGACCGGCGATACGTCTCCGAAGTCTATATCCTCATATTCCACCCAGGTCGCGGCCCTCGGGAGGTTCACGAACCAGCCCTCGAAGGGATTGTCAAGATTCAGGAAATCCACGTAGGTTCCTCCCTGGCTCAGGAAACTGTAGCGGTCTATCTGTATGACGGACCTGGCCGGAGTGAGTCCGACTCCCCTGAGGGTAGGGCTGACGGGGAGTATTGTCCCGTCTTCGTTGAAATATATCCTGTCGATACGCGCCGAGCGGTTCTTGTCGAATTGCGGAGAATAGTCGTTGTGATGATAGAACAGATACCATTCGTCCTTGTACTCGACTATCGAATGGTGGTTGGTCCAGCATAAGGAAGGCGACTGGGCCATGATGATTCCCTTGAACTCATAGGGCCCGAGGGGATTGTCGCTCATTGCATAGGCCAGGGTCTCGGTCCTGTCCTGGACCCACGGATAGGTCAGGTAATACTTCCCGTCTTTCTCAAAAACGAAAGGCCCTTCCGTGAAGCCTTCCGGCAGGTTCTCGTCCACACGCATCGGTTCCCCGTCAAGTTCCAGCATATTGTCCTTGAGCTTGGCCGCGCGAAGCCCCGCTCCGGACCAGAACAGGTAAGAATTCCCGTCGGAAGCGTTGAGCACACAGGGGTCTATGCCCGCCACGCCCTCTATGGGTTTCTCCTCGGGGGTGAACGGACCGAAGGGTCTGTCCGCGACCGCCACTCCTATCGCGAAGCCGTTTCTGTCTTTGGGGGCATTAGGGAAATAAAAATAGTACTTGCCGTTTTTGAACACGCAGTCAGGCGCCCACATGGCATAGCCCTGGGGATTGCCCCACGGAACATTTTCCTGGCTCAGTATCACGCCATGGTCAGTCCAGGTCATGAGGTCCTCGGACGAAAAGACATGGTAGTCGGCCATAGAAAACCACTTTCTTTCGGGCTCTACGGGACTTATGATGTCGTGGGAAGGATACATATAGACCTTGCCCTCGAACACCCGGGCCGTAGGGTCGGCCGTGAACTGGTCGCGGATTATGGGATTCTGGGCATGGGCCGCCGGAATGAAGCCGAGCAGCAATGCCGAAAATACGCTTATGTGTTTAATCTTCATGGGTTGTCGTATAACAAGTTTACGGATTTGCCCCGCCGCATCCTGCAAGCACGGCACTGCCGGCAGTTACGAAAAGCGGGAATGGACGTTTTCTATATCTCATAGTTAGAATTGTCGCACGGTTATATCATTTGAACAGTTTGGGTATGAATTCATTCAGACACCTGCGCCATGTAAGCCACTCGTGGGCCGTGCCGGGAGACTCATAATAAATGGCATCTATGCCGATTTCGTTCAGAGCCTCAGCCATACGCTTCGAGCCGTAGTTCTCCTCCGAACCCATACCGAGGAAAAGCACCTTGACCTTCCGTGAGAAAGCCTCCGCATCGGCAAACACTCCCCCGTAGATTGAGCGCATGTCCTCCTGGGAGAAAATCGCCGCGCTGAATCCGCCGATATAGGCGAACTTGTCGAGGTTCGTGAGAGTTATGTCGAAAGTCTGCCTGCCTCCCCATGAGAGTCCGGCCATAGCCCTGTATTCGCTGCCCTTCTTCACACGGAAAGTGCTTTCTATATAAGGAATAATCTCGTCCAGCATGATGGTCCGGAACGAAGCCCCGAACTCGTCACGGCTCTCTCCCCTGCGTTTTCCGAACATGTAGCCACAGTTGCCGTAGTCCATCACGACTATCATGGGCTCGCATTTCCCGGCGGCAATCTGGTTGTCGAGTATATTTGCCATCATACCCTGCTGGTGCCAGCCTCTTTCGTCCTCTCCCATTCCGTGCTGGAGGTAGAGCACGGGGTATTTGGCATTCTTCTTCGTTTCATATTCCGCGGGAGTGTAGACGAAGCAGCGGCGCATGGCCTGTTCCGTCTCCGACCAGTAGTGGCACTCGCGCACCTGGCCGTGGGCTATGGTCGGGTCGAAACTGTAGTAAGCCGCATCCTCCGGAGTTTCAGGAATTTCGATTCCGCTTGCCATCATCCCGTAACCGAAGAACGACTCGCTCATGGGGTCGGACACTGAGGCCCCGTCGATTATTATGAAATAATAGTGGAAACCTACCACGAGAGGGTCTGTCGTCACTGACCAGATGTCGTCCGCACCCTTGGTCATGGGATATTTCTTGCCGCAGATGTCTACCAGCACCTCGTTTGCCTGCGGGGCATGCACCCTGAATGCCGCACGGCCGTCAGCATACACCCGAGGATAGTCGTTGCCGTACGCACTCGTAGAAGCCGGCACGGGCATTTCAAGAACGAAACTTTCCCCGAGCTCTTTGCCGTCAACCAGATAAGTGTATTCATACTTGTCAGGACGCTCTATGTCCAGGGTCACGCTCCAGACACCGTCCATATTTCGCGTCATCTTCACCGGCTCTGCGGAAAAGCCGATTACGAGCCGTACGTCGGAAGCCTTGGGCGCCGTGTAGTTGAACGTTGCCCGGTCTCCGCTCTCGTGCAAGAGTAAAGGAACCACCTGCTGGGAAGGATCGGGCTCCACCCGGGCATCAATTCCCATCAGCGAGAGCATGGTTTGTGCGTAGCGGCGGCCGAATTCACGATAACCGGCGGCATCAAAATGCAGATGATCCGGGAGGTTGGTAAGACCGCTGGATGAAATCACATGGGCCGTAGGGATGGTTTCCGCCATACGGTCAACCACGGGATTCATGTCGGCACATATACCGCCCCGGTCAGCATTTACCCCTTCTCCTATCAGCAGAGGAACCCTCTCCGCACTGAGGCCCAGGTCCGAAAGCAGCTTTTCATACACTTGCTTTACCTTGAGCGGCCACTGCGGATCACCTATATTCGACTCTCCCTGATGCATCAGTATACCCTCGATAACGCCGTCTTTCTGGGCTATCCTGGCCATTTCCACAAGTCTTGTATAAGGCTTGTTGTCGTACTCGGCGAGGGGGCCCAACATCCAGTCAGGGGCGGAATCCGCAACATAAACTTCGACTTCATCTTCCATGAAGCCCTCAATCCTGATTCCTCCTATTGCGACATTGATAATGCCGACACGATGATTGTCGGGGAGATACTCCAACATGGTCCTGCCGAAATAGTCGGACGGGCCGAGTCCGTTCCCGTAGCGGCAAAGAGGCGGCAACGCCTTGTACCACTGGCCCTTCACGCGGCTCGAATCGCGGAAATCCGCAGCCGCGAGCGTCAGGTAACGCTCACTTATCCCTAATGAATCAATATGTTCGGCCGGGGCGGAGCCTTCCATATTGGATTGGCCGAAGCAAAGAAAGATATGAAAATCCGGATCCTGTGCGTATGCGGTCACGACAAGACACAGGGAAATTATAGAAACAAGAACTCTCCTCATGAAATATAAAATTTGGTTATCAGTCTTGGACAAAGATACAGAAAACCGCCACCTCTATCCCGTATAATATGTTACAAGAAACATTGCCCATGTAACATAAAACCCGGAAACATTGTCCCGGAGTCAGAAAGAAATCTGTTTAATTTCCCAAAATAAACATAAATTTGTAGAGATTGATTAAAACTTATAACCGCAATTTCCAACCAAGCATCTTATGAAATTATTAAATTCCCTTTTCGCAGGAGCAGTCGTGCTCCTCGCGGGTGCAACGCTCAACGCGCAAGACGCGACAATACGGATACATGACGCCGGTACGGGAGAGACAATTCCTGCGGCTATCTACGGACAGTTCTCCGAACATCTCGGACGCTGTATTTATGGAGGTCTCTGGGTGGGCGAAGACTCCTCTGTTCCCAACGTCAACGGATACCGCAAGGACGTTTTCGAGGCCCTCAAGAACCTCAAGGTGCCCGTACTCCGCTGGCCGGGCGGATGTTTCGCCGATGATTACCACTGGATGGACGGAATAGGTCCCCAGGAAAACAGGCCGTACATTCTCAACAACAACTGGGGCGGGACGCTCGAGGACAACAGCTTCGGCACCCATGAGTTCCTCAATCTCTGCGAGATGCTCGACATCGAACCTTATATAAACGGTAACGTGGGTACTGGCAGCGTTGATGAAATGGCAAAATGGGTTGAGTACATGACTTCCGACGGACAGAGCACCATGGCCGACCTCAGAAGGGCCAACGGACGCGAGGAGCCCTGGAAAGTAAGGTACATAGGCATAGGCAACGAGACCTGGGGCTGCGGCGGCAACATGACCCCCGAGTACTATTCCGACCTGTTCAGACATTACGCATCCTTCCTGCGCAACTACGGCGACAACCGTCTTTACAAGATAGCCAGCGGCGCATCGGATTACGACTACAACTGGACTGAAGTGCTCATGAAAAACCTTATGAGCAAGAGGATGATGAACGGAGTTACCCTGCACTACTACACCGTAATAGACTGGAGTAGCAAGGGCTCAGCCACCAACTTCACCGACACGGAATACTACAACATCCTTTCTAAGAGCATCGAAATAGAGGAAGTGCTCGCCAAGCACATCGACATCATGGATAAATACGACCCTCAGTGCAGAGTTGAATTGCTGCTTGACGAATGGGGAACCTGGTTCGATGTAGAGCCCGGCACCAATCCCGGTCATCTCTATCAGCAGAGCACCATGCGTGATGCAATCGTGGCCGCCCTCAATTTCGACATTTTCCACAAATACACCAGGCGTCTGAAGATGACCAACATAGCCCAGCTCGTCAACGTGCTCCAGGCCATGATTCTCACCAACGAGACGGAAATGGTACTCACCCCGACCTATCACGTATTCGAAATGTACAATGTACATCAGGATGCCGAGTACCTCGCCTCTGACTGTATTACCGGGAAAATCAAGAGCGATAGGAAGGTTCCGGTGCCCGAAGTGGATGTAACAGCTTCACGCAAGGATGGAAAGATGAATATCTCTTTGGTGAATACCGACCTGAAGAATTCCAAGAAAGTGCTTGTGACTTTCGACAACCCCGGCGCAGTTTCAAAGATAGTCGCTTCGAGGGTGCTGACTTCAGCTGATGCAAGGGACTACAACGACTTCGACAAGCCCGAGACCGTAAAGCCCGTTGAGTTCAAGAACTACAAACTCACCAAAAACGGACTCGAACTCACCCTTCCCCCCTGCTCAGTGGTTGTAATGGCTGCCGAATAAACCCAATCATCTAAACTTAACGAAAATATCATGTACAGGAGAGCTCTGATTTTTCTGCTACTGTTGTTAGCGTGTGTTTCCAATGCCCAGGACTGCAGGTTTTTCAGCAGAGAAGACGGGCTCTCCAGTACGTTGATAAGGTTCCTGTACGAGGACAGGAACGGGATGATGTGGGTAGCCACTGAAAATGGCCTGAACAGGTATGACGGGAGCCGTTTCGTACAATACAGCCACAATGCCCACGACCCCCATTCCCTCGCGAGCAATTTCGTAAACTCACTCTTCGAGGACAACCAGGGCCGTCTTTATGTCTGCTCACATTCCGGAGTACAGTTGTATAACCCGCTCACCGATTCCTTTTCCGTCCTTGCCGAGATGGACGGCACGCGTTCCGGTCAGGTCAACGTGATAAAGGAACGCTCGAACGGAGAACTGTGGGCTGTAGGCAATTTCATATCCAGGATTCATGTGGAGGGTGACAAACTTTCCCTGTCCCGCATTCCCGTCGATTCCTCACTCCATTTCGGAGATTACGCATTAGAGGATGAAAATTCCAATTTCTGGGTGGTCAGGTATGCCAAGGGTGCATTCCGGCTCTCCCCCGACGGAACGGTCAGCGAGTATCTGACGGATACCAATTATTCCCTGCGCGGCATCTATGAAGGCTATTCCGGAGAAATACTTTTAGCCTCGGTCACCAACGGGCCCTTGCGTTACGACCCCGTTCTGGATGTTTTTACGCCCGTGTCGGAGCAACTCCCCTCCTGTCTCTGCGTTAACGTGCAGAACAGCACCATGCTGCTTGCAGGCACCGACAATGGAATACAGACACTCGATCTGGAGAGCGGCAACGTCTCCGAATTTGTGTTACAGGACGGCCGAATCAATCTCAAGGACTACAGGATAATCGCACTGTTCCGTGACGGCAACGGAAATCTCTGGGCGGGGGCTTACCAGCAGGGACTGCTGATGATTCCGGCCCAAAGGAACAATTTCCGTTACATAGGCCGCAAATCTCCCACGTTCAACATTATAGGGAACAGCATAGTCTCTTCCATGCTCCGACATTCCGACGGCAGAATGTACATCGCGACCAATAGCGACGGAATATATACCCTCTCGCCCGACAATTCGTCTTCCCGGCACTACTCCCCCGGGGACGGGCCCGATGAAATCCCGGCCGAAATCTCGAAACTGTTCCTTGATTCCCGCGGGACCCTCTGGACAGGCTTCGTTTATGACGGCGTGGCCACTTTCGACCCCTCCACGGGAAAGTGCAGCCGTCTGCCCACGATTCCTTCACCCGGAGGAGGGGAAGGAGTCTCAGGCTTTGCCGAGGACGACAAGGGCAATCTTTGGGTTACGACGATGGGGGCGGGTCTTTTTTCCGTCAATCTGGACAGTGGCAGGATCACCCACGTATCCGCGATTAACACTGAAATTCCGTTGTACATAACGAGCATTATTTTCGCTTCCGACGGCAAGTTGTATATAGGGACCTATGACGGGGGCTGGGTAATAGATCCTGAGAACGTAATGGACTTCTTCTCCATATCGGACGACAATATCGTGTATAGTGTCGAGGAGCTCAGCAATGGGACCATAGCCTTCGCCTGCGAAAACGGCCTTATGCTGTGGCCCATGTCCAACCCCCTGTCCAAAGACTATCCCCCCTTGCTCTACCGCGACGGAGATGCGGCCAACGGGGTATATTCCGTCCTCAATGACAGTGCAGGACATATCTGGATTACGACAAACAAAGGAGGACTGTGCAGACTCTCGGAAAACTACGAGACACTTTCGGTTTACGGTCCGGAAGACGGGGTCGGGAGTCATGAGTTCAACAAGGGCGTGGGCTTTGTCGACAGGGACGGCACCCTGTGGTTCGGAAGTCTTGACGGCATAGTCGGCTTCCGTCCCCGTGAAATTTGCAGTCATACCCAAAAGTGGACGATAAGAATCACCGGTTTGCTTTTAGATGACCGCAGCGTCACCGGCGAAACGAAGTCCGGGCGTTATGTCGTACTCGACAAGCCCATATACAGGGAAGATGAGATTAATCTTAACCATAAGGACAATTCATTCACCGTCCTTTTGTCTACCGTCGAGCACAATGCCCCTGAACTCCTGCAATTCATGTTCAGGCTTGACGGCGGGTACTGGGTCCGTCTGCCTTCCGGACAGCGCAGGATTACCTTCAGCGGGCTTACGGCCAAAACGCACCGGCTTGAATTCAAGGCCGTGGACAACGGTATAGAATCGGATACGATCGGTCTTGACGTTTCCATACATCCTTCGTTCTGGGCCACGCGCATTATGAAGGCCGTTTATGTACTGATTCCCATTCTCGCAGTTATAGTGTTTTTTGTGCTGCGCCAGCGCTCCCTCAGATTACAATTACGGAAATACTTCCAGACCGACCGTATACCCAACCCGCATCGCATGGAGGCCGAAAGCTTCAGGCTCGAATACAGCACTGTCGATATTGTGGAGCTTCTCGCTTCGGCAGTTAAAGACTACTGCGAAAAATACCCGAAGAAGAACGTGCAGTTCTCCCACCCGGATGTAAAGAAATTGGAAGTAAGCATTGACCCGGACTGCTTCGACAAAATCGTTTATAATCTGCTCTCGAATGCCGGCATGTTTGCCCCGAAGAACGGGGAAATCAGCATAGACCTGCATACTGCCGGCAATGCCTGCGCGGAAATCGTCGTGTGCTGTAAGGGCAAAGTCGCAAGGTCCGGAAAACACTGGTTCATTACGAAACTTTTCAGCAGTACCAAAGATAAGGTTTACCAGGGAAGGGGAATATTCATCACGAAATTCCTGGTGGAACTGCACCACGGACAGATTAATGTCGAGCACAGCGATGACGGCAGGCCCCGGTTTATCGTCAGCGTTCCATTCAAGCAACCCAAGCCGGAGAGCGTGGTTCCGTCTCCGGACCCGGCAATGCTTCCGGAAAACATCGCTGCGGGCGACAGTATGCCACAAGGCCGCAGGAGCAAGGTCAAGGTCCTGCTGGCTGTAGACGATGCCGGATTCCGCCAGGCCGTAGCCGCGGAGTTCGCCGCGGCCTACCGTATAGTCGAAGCGGACAACGGAAGCGATGCGTTCAAACTCGCATTTTCAGAGAAACCGGACGTTATCGTATGCTCATTGGCAATGCCCGGGATGAGCGGTCTGGAACTGTGCGACAGAGTCAAACACAATCCCATACTGAACCACATTCCCGTAATCCTGCTCATCGACAAGTCGGAAGAAAGCGCAATTATGGACAGCCTCAAGACGGGAGTGGATTCTTTCATCACAAAGCCTGTCTCAACCGAAGTGCTTGGAGCCACGATAATGAACGTGGTGCGCAACCGTCACATACTTCGCAACAACTTCTCGGGACAGCAGAGCATTAACGAGAAAATCCCCGCTCCCAAGGTCGAATCTCCCGACGAAAAACTGATGGCCAGAATAATGAGGGTTCTCGGGGCCAACCTGAGCAATCCCGACCTTACAATAGAGATGTTCGCTTCCGAGATAGGAATAAGCCGGGTACATCTGCACCGCAAACTGAAAGAACTGACAAATCAGACAACCAGCGATTTCATACGCAATACCCGACTCTCACGCGCCGCCAAAATCCTCTCCGAAGGGAAACACTCTATCAGCGAGGTCGCATATCTCGTTGGTTTCGACAATCAGGCGAACTTCTCCACGGCTTTCAAACGTATGTACGGGATGACCCCGAGGGAATATATGCAGACGCACAGCCAGAACGTTTGAGACGGCTCCGGTCTTTCTTCATCGGTTCGACTGACGTAACCGGCAAGTCGGGAAAGAGCTTTGGCAAACTTCGGAACTCGAGACCGAAACCTTTAACAGTAAGGTTTTTACTCTGTAAATTACGGCAAAGTCACTTGAC
>CAZMTY010000043.1:0-13493 GCA_964569595.1 uncultured Muribaculaceae bacterium | reverse complement strand
CCTGAAACCTGCTCAAATGAGGAGCAGTGCAGGGTATAGCCGTTCTTGTTAATCGTTCCGTTATTGGTCAGTCTGATCTCTCCCACATGGGAATCCCCGGTCAGCGTCCACGTTCCACCGTCTATGGTAAGAGTGGTGGACTTCGCGGTACCGGCATTGTCATAAGCCCCCTCCCAAGTCACGCCCTCGTTCACCGTAAGCTCGGCCGAACTGTAGGAATCTACCACTATGCTCCCGTTGTAAGTGGTTCCGCTTCCCGAAAGAACGAGTATACCCGTCGCGCCACGGGTATTCCAGCGGGTATTGTAATCGACAGTCATAAGAATGCCCGAAGGAATCGTGGTCTTCACACCGTCGAGGGTCACCTTCCCCGTTACATTGGTCACGATTTCTATCAGGGAAGTTTCATCATTCGTCATGGTCAGCGAACCGCCGTTCACGGTAATCACCCCGTTCAATCCGTCGCCCGCATCGCCTGAACCGCTCTGCAGTATCATCAGTCCGCGGCTGGAAGGACCGGCGCCGGAAGTGAGGTCGGAGTCATTTATGACAATGAAGTTATCCCCTTCGATTACACCTATCTCGCCTATGGCCGAACTGCCCGTGATATTGTTCACCGTCAAATCTCCGGTGGAATAAAGCACCGCACTGTCCCCGCCGCTCGTGACATAGCTCCCGCCGGTAACTGTCACCGTACCGCCTCCACGGTCCAGAGCGATTACCGAACTGTTTGCCGACTGCGTGGTGATATTCATGTCCGACGCTATCAGGGTGCCTCCGCCGGTAGCATGTATGCCGCGGGACAGACGCTGCGAGCAGTTTATGGTAACCCCTGACACGTTCACTGTCCCCCCGTATGCCACGATGCCGTTTGCGCCCGTTGCGTCCGTGGTGATATTGCCGCCCGTCATGACTATAGTCCCGTCACCGCTCGCCAGAACCGCCGCATTCGTACCATAGAAACTGCTGCCGTCAGAATCCCAGGTATCCCCGGTCTTGTTGATGCTGCAATCGCTCATGGTCAGGGTCCCTCCGCTCACCTTGACCGCATTTACGTCATACGTGGTCGCGGAATATGATTCTCCGGAGACACTCGCCTCACCGGAAGACTGCCTGTAGATGTTCGACACTTTCCCCCCGGCACTGCCGGATGACAATGAAGTCCTGGAAGTGCCGCAGGAACACAAAAACATCGTCGATACAAAAATGACAATGCCTGCATTTTTAAAGAAATAATTCTTTTCTCCCATAGTATAGATATGCTTAACCGTTTGTAAGATTGATACTTCCCCATTCACGACAGCGCCCCGGGACGGACTGCAATATCCACGGCGGCAGCCGTTTGTCAATTTAGAAAAATCGGCAAACGGCTGCAAGAAAAATCGGCAAAACTGCCTATACGACAGGCGAAAAGCTGAGTTAATTCCGCTTCACTCCCCACTTTCCACTGAGACAACAAGGTATCCCGCATCGCTCACGGCCTTCGCAAGCTCTTCGTCCGACACCCCGGCATTCAGTTCCACTTCGGCCTTCCCTTCAACATGGCTCACCTCTGCGGAAGCCACAGCGGAAACGGCCTCGAGCGCCTTCTTCACGTGCATTTCGCAATGGCGGCAGCTCATCCCCTCGATTTTCAAAGTTTTTTTCATGATTTTCTCTTTTTTATTCCCGTTTACATTAGTCGAATCGACTGTATTTGATGCTGCTGAACCCGATTCAACGGAACCCGATTCGCTTCCACCAGATTTGCCCCCACCGGATTCCGACATATCTGTACCGCATACCCCGGGCTGCTCTGCGCGCCTTTTGGGATAAATACGCAGAAAATTCAGCCTCAACGCATTGGACACCACGCAGAAACTCGACAGACCCATGGCCGCGGCGCAGAACATGGGACTAAGGCTCCAGCCCGTTATCGGCAACAGCAGCCCTGCCGCGAGCGGAATCCCCAGGACATTGTAGAGAAATGCCCAAAAAAGATTCTGCTTGATATTCCGCAGCACCCCGCGCCCTAATCTGACCGCAGCGGGCACATCCGTAAGACGATTCTTCATCAGCACCACATCGGCCGCCTCAAGCGCAGCATCCAGACCGCTTCCTATCGCTATACCCACATCGGCCGCAACTATGGCCGGAGCATCATTCACCCCGTCGCCTACCATGGCAGTAAGCCCCCCTGCCTTCAGGCGGCGAACCATACTCTCCTTGTCTCCCGGGAGCAGTTCAGCCCTCACTTCGTCCACACCGGCCCGGGCAGCTATCGCCTTGGCAGTACGCTCATTGTCCCCGGTCAGCATCACCACTTTTATACCCATCTCCCTGAGTTCGGCCACGGCGGTCCGGCTGTCAGGCCTGAGCACATCGGCAACGGCAATCACACCGGCGAAGTCCCCGTCACAGGAAAAATACAGCGGAATTTTCCCTGAATCGGCAAGCTCTCCTGCAGAGCGGCCCAAATTGTCGGGAAGGGAAATGCCAGAAGCCGTAATGAAGGCATGATTCCCTCCTCTGACCCGCTTTCCTCCCACCACGGCTGAAATTCCGCCGCCGGCATGCAGTTCGAAAAGTTCCGCCTTCTCCAAGGCGAGGCCCCGTTTTTCCGCCTCAGCGACTATGGCCATGGCGAGGGGATGTCCGCTCATCTTCTCGGCTGCGGCGGCGACTGAAAGAAGACCGTCGGCCGTAAATCCCTCTCCCGGCAGCACATCGGTCACCTCGGGCGCACCCGATGTCAGCGTCCCTGTCTTGTCTACCACCACCGTCTTAAGCTTGCCCGTGAGTTCAAGGGCGGAAGCATTCTTGAAAAGCAGCCCGTTACGCGCACCCATTCCGCTTCCTGTAACTATTGCGACGGGCGTGGCGAGCCCGAGCGCACACGGACAACTGACCACGAGCACGGCTACGGCACGCGAGAGGGCTACTCCCACGGTCTCCCCGGCAATCATCCACGCGGCAAAAGTCACCACGGCAATCACTATCACCGCCGGCACAAAGACCGCGGACACCCTGTCGGCAATGTGGGCAATAGGAGCTTTGGAGGCCGAAGCGTCGCTGACCATTCTGATAATCTTTGAAAAGGTCGTATCCTCACCCACACGTGCGGCCTCGCAACGCATAAAACCGGACATATTGACTGTCGCAGCCGAGACCGCATCTCCGGCCTTTTTGTCCACGGGTATGCTCTCTCCGGTCAGGGCCGATTCATCCACGGCGCTGCTACCGTCGAGCACCACGCCGTCCACGGGAATACTGTCACCCGGGCGCACCACGAACACATCCCCCCTGCCTACCTGCTCCACAGGCACGAGCACTTCCCTGCCGTCTCGCAAAAGCACTGCGGTTTTGGGAGAAAGCTCTGTCAGGGCCTTCAACGCAGCGGTAGTCCTGCTCATGGAACGCGCCTCCAGCATCTTGCCCAAGGAAATCAGCACAAGTATCATGGCGGCACTGTCGTAATACAGATGCACTCCGTGCCCGTGGGCCGAAGCACCGTGCCCTGTCATCTGGAAGAGCAGGACAGTGCTGTAGACGAAGGCCGTACCTGCCCCAAGGGCAATCAGCGAATCCATATTGGGAGCTCCGTGAAACAGGGAACTGAAGCCCCTCGAAAAGAACTCCCGGTTTATTGCAAGAATTATCGTGGCGAGAATGAATTGCAGCAGACCCGAAGCCACGGGATTATCCTCGAAGAAAGCAGGCATGGGCCAACCCCACATTGCGGCCCCCATTGCCACATACAGGAGGGCGAGCGCGAATATCACCGAAGCGGCGAGCCTGCGGGCCAGTACCTTGTGGCGGGGAAGTTCCTGCGTGACTGCCTGACCTGCCGCATGCCCGGACACCTTGGGAACGGCCCCATAACCCGCATTCGCAAGCGCAGCCATAACTGCCTCGTCCGTCACATCGCCCTCCACGTTCATGGTATTCGTAACCAGGCTCACCGAGCACGAACTCACTCCTTCCAGCTTCGACACCGCCTTCTCCACACGGCCCACACATGCCGAGCAGGTCATTCCGCTTACTTGATACTGCTTCATCTCAATAAAAATCAGCTGCTTCCCTACGGACAGGGACAGCCTATAACATTACTCCCAGACGAAATCCTCGACATCCTTCAGGTATATCTTCTCCCTCTCGTCCGGCTGGAGCAGTTCCATCTCCACATTCTTGAAAGTTATGTTGCGGGCGTGCTGGATAGAGACTCCCCAGGCCGGCTGTATTCCGTGAGCGGAAGGTTCGGGATAGCCGTTGTTCCTTCCGAAGAAGAAAGGATTGGAGTTCCTCTGCTCAATGACATCGGCGCGGGTAAGGCCACCGTTGTATTTGACATGGATGTTCTTCAGGGTCACTCTTTCCACCTTGCTCTCGGGCAGTCCCACAATCAGCAGGGCGTAGCGGCTGTCGCAACCGTCCACACGCACATTGGAAATTTTGATGTCGCGGGCCATGGATGCGGGCAATCCCTCCGGTCCTCTCATGCGGTCACCCACCCTTATGTATATGGGGGAGTTGCATATATCCTTCATCTTGATGTTCTTCACCCTTATATTCTCGATTTTTCCGCCGTCTACCGTCTCTATGGCCAAACCGCGGCTGCGGGTGAACTCACAGTTCTTGATGGTGACGTTGAGGAAGCCTCCATTGCTTTCGGTCCCGAATTTTATACGTCCGGTGGGGCCGTCACGGTCAGGTGCTGCCGTAATCGTGGTGCCGTAGGTGCCGTCCAGCAGGGTGCCCGGGTCATAGCCGGTGACCTTGCAGTTCTTGATAAGCACATTCTCCGTAGGCTTCGCCCAGCCGAGTCCGTAGGAACTCTTGAGCACTATGGCATCATCGTTCAGCGTATTGACCCTGCAATTCGTAATCTTCACGTTGGAGCAGCAGTCTATGTCCAGACCGTCGCGGTTGGAGTCCACGGTCACGTTGTCGATGACCAGATAGTCCACACCCGTAAGCAGCATGGCGAAATGTCCGCACTGAAGCATGCTGATTCCCCGAATCTCCACGTCCCGGCAATTCTTCAGGGCTATGGCCTTGTTGGCCTCGGCCAGATTATTTCCGCGGCCCAGGCCCCTTGAAAGGGCGTCGCTGCCGTCAATCAGCCCCTTGCCCACTATCTTGATTTTGGTCAGTCCTATGCCCCATATCAGAGAATTTTTCCAATGGCTGTGGCCGAAATCCTGATAGGCATCCCACTCGTTTTCCTCCGGAAGGTCGTAACCCTGTTCGGCCGTAGGTACGGCAGCCTTGATTACGGCACCGTCCGCCAGACGCAGGGTAATGTTGTCCCTGAGCCTTATGGAATAACAACTGTAGACCCCTTTCGGGAAATATACCACGCCGCCGCCGTTGGCATAGGCCTCGAAGATTGCATCGTTGACTGCCGGAGAATCGATGGTCACGCCGTCACCCGTAGCACCGAAATCCCGGACATTGTAAACCTTGGCATTCGCAGCAATGCAGACGAAAGCAAGAACCAAGACAATTATTTTTTTCATTTCCACGCGATTAAATACAATTCAAACCTCAGTTTCCGCTGTCGAAGCGGGCAGGATAGCCAAGGAGCCGGTACGCCAGAGCCCAGGCCATGCGCAGGTGGCCCTCCGTGTTGGGATGCAGCCTGTCCGTCTCCGCATCGCGGAAATAATGGGCATGCTCATCCGCCATCGGGAAGATGCCGCAGATGCTGTTGAGGTCGATAACCGGAACAGCCCAGACGTTTGCAAGCTCCTTTATGGCCTGAACGTAGTCGTCTATAAAGTGGCCGCAGGCATTGGCGTATGACTCGGCCGGCTGTATATTATTGTCCCCGAAACGGGCATAGCCGCGGTGTATTGGGGTGAGAAAGATGATCTGCTTGTCGGGATAGTGTGATTTCAGCCAACGCATCGTGTTGTTCGTGCGCCCCTTGAACGTCTCATCGTCAAAAACCATCTCCCGGTAGAGACGCGTTGCCGTCTGCGGGCCGGAAACCTCGACCTCGCGCTCGCTCACGGTGTACCACTCCCCTACGGGAATGTTTCCGTTATAGTCGTTCGTGCCTATGAATACGATTATCGCGTCCACATCCTGCCCATGCTCGGCCTCAAGTTTCTCGGCCTGACCTATGATCTGGTTCATCCTGTGGCCGCTGATGCCGTACACGTATGCCTCGATACCGAGGATTTCCCTGAGATTGTTCCAATAGACGTCGTTGGTCGTGCCTATCTGACGGGCATCCGTAATGGAATCACCGAGGAAAGCCACCCTGGCCCCCTCCCACTGGCTGCTGACAAGTGCCTGTGCCGCAGCCGAATACGTAAAGAGCACAACGAGAGCCAGAGCCGTCGCCATGCGTCCGAAAACATTATTCACTTTCATATATCCGCGTTCTAATTATGGAAGTTACTTGCGCATATAGTCGGCGAACTTCTCCGCCGTGTTGAGTTCATCCTCCTTGACGGAAGCCGCAACCACTTTTGTACTGATTTTGGAAAGGGGCTTGGTGATAAAGCGTACCATGTCCGAAGTCTGCTCCACCCTCACGCACTTGCCGGGCTTGTACCACATTCCCGCTCCTATGGGACAGGGGTCCTGGGACACATCGGCGGGATGCTCTCCCCAAACGGAAATGAATTTGCGTCCGTACTCCACCGTGGCTCCGTCGGGATAATTCACTCCGGTCAGGAACTGGACCTTCTTCCCGTTGAGTTCGGTAGCCGTAATCGTGGCCACCCGGCTGTTGTTTTTCATGTCTATGCGAATGGATATGTCCACGAGCCCGTCCTTGTAGGGCACCCCGTAGGCTATCATCTCGGCGTAGGCTCCGTTGCCGGTCTCCCCCACCCTGGCCGTGCGGCCCTTGGTTGCCGTGAGTTTGACCTCCTCCTGTCCGTCCCAAAGGGCTATGCCTCCGAGGCCTACAGTTCGCCCGACGAGGTATTCGTCACATCCCGCGCCCTCCTCTTCCTGCTGGGCTGCGGTCGGATACCAGAGATATTCCCTGAGTTCCATCCGCTTTCCGCTCTTGGAATAGAGATCTATGGCCCCGCTGTCGTTGAAGTAGATACGCAGGGCGCACGACCTGTTCTCGACCGCCGGTCCGTGATGACCCACGAAATTGTACTGCACGGGCTGGCTTGACACTATCTCTTTAACCTGAATGCTGTCGGCGCGCCAGAAAAGGCTTGTGGCAGTCTGCGCGGAACTCTCCGTCCACGCCAGGAATATGGCGGCGACTATGGCCGCAATTAAAAGCTTTGATTTCATAAACATTTGTCGTTTTGATATCTCATAAATTTACTGCAGTCAGAGCTCGGAGGGAGAAAATCACCCAAATGTCAAATATACACAAAAGCCGGACCCAATACAAGTTCACCGGCGGCTGCCGCAGCGTCCGCAATGACTAAATTTCCCCTGCATCCAGCATCTCCCTGTAGACTTCCACCGAGCCCGGGGGCATACCCGAAGAAGGGTCGGCGCAGTACTTCCTGAGTTCGTCGGGAGTCATTGACGGATTGTCGGCGAGGAGGCGCCGCAGTCTCCCGCGTACCGAATGCCGTCTGCGACACACGTCACAAGTCCCGCAATCCTCCGACTCCTCCTGCCCGAAATACTCCAAAAGCATGCGCGAACGGCAGCAGTCCTCCCTTGAAGCATAGGCTTCCATGGCGTCCGCCCGCTTTCCGGCGTTCGTCTTGAGAAATTCGTACTTCTGCAACTGCAGGTCAATATCGCCGGGCATCAGCCGCGAATGATGCAGGAGTATGACGTCGCTGTGGTCAGCGGGAATGTATTTTATGACATGCTCCAACGAAAGCCCATACAAGAGTTGTCTCAAGCGGGGTACGGCCACGTGGAGCGATGCGGCGAGTTCGTCCTCCCTCACGGATACGGTGAAACTGAATATCCCGGGATACTTGCGCATCAGAAGCTCCAGTAGCGTCACCATGAGCGGCTCCGGGAGACTGATATCGTAGAGTTCCTCCCTGTCCGCCATTATTTTCACCCTCGTGTCTATGGTCACATCCTCCATGAAACTCAAATGTTCCGACACCTCCAGATAGCCTAAGGCGCTACGTACCTCGGCGGGATTCAGGCCGTACTTCCCGCAAAAGTCCACAAGATTGAACCTCAACTGGAAACCCTCTCCCGCGCCGTAGATTATCTGATTGAAAACATGGAGTTTCTGGTATATATCCTCTATGTATTCCGGGGAGGGAAAGGAGAGTTTCAGCAACTGCCTGGCCCTCTGCACGTCCCTGGAATTCCACAAGAGCACCGCATACGAGTCCAGCCCGTCACGCCCGGCCCTGCCTGCCTCCTGGAAATAGGCCTCAAGACTGTCGGTCAGACCGAGATGCGCCACGAAACGTACGTCAGGCTTGTCTATGCCCATACCGAAGGCATTGGTGCAGACCATGACCCGGATTTCTCCCCTCTTCCATTGCTCCTGGCGTGTCTCCCTCGTGGCGGAATCCAGGCCGGCATGATAGAACGACGCGCTTATCCCGGAAGCCCGGAGCAGGGCGGCGAGTTCCTCGCACTTGTTCCTGCGGCGCATATAGACTATGCCCGAGCCCCCTACGCCCCTGCATATATCGAGCAACTGGCCTGTCTTGTCCTCGCAGCGGCGCACTATATATGAAAGGTTGGGCCGCTCGAAGCCGCTGCGGAACACGGCGAAATCAGCCTCCTCTCCCGGACGGGCCAGACGCCTTACTATATCGTCCGCCACCTCCTTCATCGCCGTAGCCGTGAGGGCGAGCACAGGCGCATCCACCCTCTCGCGCAACTTGCCTATCTCTAAATAGTCCGGACGGAAATCGTAGCCCCATTGCGAGATACAGTGGGCTTCGTCCACGACTATCATACTGATTTTCAGAACACTCTCGTATGACTGAAAGAGTCTGGTCGAGAGTCTCTCGGGCGAGAGATACAGGAAGCGGTAATCGCCGTAGGCCGCATTGTTCAGCGCAAGATCCACCTCCCTGCGGTTCATTCCCGCGTGAACCGCCACAGCCCGTATGCCCCTCGCCTCAAGATTCTGCACCTGGTCTTTCATCAGGGCTATCAGGGGCGTAACCACGAGTGCCAGTCCCTCCTTCATCATCGCCGGAACCTGGAAACACACGGACTTCCCCCCTCCGGTAGGCATGATTCCGAGGACATCCTTCCCCTCAAGAGCGGCATTCACTATGTCCTCCTGCATGGGCCTGAAGCTGTCGTAGCCCCAGTACCTCTTTAGCGTTTCGAGCGCAGTCATGTTGCAAATTTATGCATTAAATCGTATTATTGCCGGTTCTGACAACCTCTAAGTAAGATGAAATTCTCAAGTCTTGCCACTGCGCTGATTCTCACGGCGCTTGTCCTTTTCCCTGTGATCACGGGCGCACAGGAGCCCAGGACAATGAAATATTTTCCCGACGGCCGGGACATAGTCTGCCTGAACGGCGAGGGACGCTACACCCGGGCCCTCTACGGCACCCACACCCGCTTCCGTCTCGAGACAAGCGACAGGCCCGTCTTCGCCTCCTACGACAGGCAAAACAGCTGGAACTTCCGCTTTTTCCTCGAATACGAAGGCAAAACCCTGAACCTCGACTCCAGTTCGTGGTGCGAAGCCCGCTACCAGGGCGGCCGCAGGACCTACGAACTCAAGGACGAGAGCTGGGGCAACGGCACCCTGAGCATATACGTCATGGCCTCCTTCCATGAGGAAGGCGCGATATGGAGGTTCACGGCCGAAGGCTTCGACGGGCCGGTAAAACTGAGCCTGCGCAAATGCCGCATCGCCCGCACCCAATTCTCCCGCGACGGCGACCTCGGCATGGACCCGAGGGAGAACTTCGAGCCTTCAGAGGGGGAAGTGGACCTCACCGTGCTGGAATGGAATGCCGCCGGGACGAGCTACTGCGTCTACAGCCATGACGAAAACGGGGGCAGCGTAAGGATTTGCGGCCCGCAGGAGGGAAAGAGCATCTTCGACAGGGAGGAAAGTTCCCGCCAGGAACTCGTCGGCCAGGTGGAAATCAACACTCCCGACCCTTTCTTCAACACCCTGGGAGCCAATCTGCTGGCTGCGGCTGACGGAATATGGGACGGCGAGACCTTCCTGCATGGGGCCATAGGCTGGCGCACCGCTCTCGCGGGCTGGAGAGGAGCCTACGTGGGCGATGTGGTGGGCTGGAACGAACGGGCCAAGAGCCACTTCAAGGCCTACAGCAAGAGCATGGTCACCGATGTGCCTGCGACCCTCCCCCAACCCCAGCAGGACACTCTCAATAATATGGCCGCCTCGCTCAAGCAGTGGGGTACGCCCATATACTCCAACGGCTATATATGCCGTCGCCCCGGGGCCACGGATCAGATGAGCCACTACGACATGAACCTCAACTACATAGACGCGCTGCTGAGGCATGTCAGCCACGACGCCGACCCCGAATTCCTCAGGTATATGTGGCCCTACCTGAAACTGCACCACGAATGGGAGAAACGCAACTTCGACCCTGACAACGACCACCTCTACGACGCTTTCTGCTGCATCTGGGCCAGCGATGCCCTCTACTACAACGGGGGCGCTGTCACCCATTCGTCCGCATACAACTACATGGGCAACCTGCTGACCGCACGCATAGCCGAAATCATAGGCGAGGACCCCGAACCCTATCGCCGGGAGGCCGAAGCCATACTTGCCGCCATGAACGAGAGGCTGTGGATGGATGACCTCGGATACTGGGCGGAATACCAGGACTATATGGGCCTGAAGCGCCTGCACAAGAGCGCGGCAATATGGAGCATCTACACTCCCATAGACTGCGGAGCCGGCAGCTCGGAGCAGGCCTACCGCGCCACCTGCTATGTCGACAGGTCCATTCCCCATATCCCCGTCAGGTACGAATATGACAACGAGGCCCTCGAAGCCCTCGGACTGAGCCTGCCCGCACCCGACAAGGACCTCTTCACCATTTCCACCACCGACTGGCTGCCCTACGTCTGGAGCACCAACAACGTCGCCCACGCCGAAGTGTGCAGCATGGCCCTCGCCTATCTGCAGGCCGGACGCAGCGACTCGGGATTCAAACTGCTCAAGGCCGACCTGCTCGACGCCATGTACCTCGGGGCCTGTCCCGGCAATTTCGGACAGATAAGCTACTACGACAAGGCCAGGACCGAGGCCTACAGAGACTTCGCCGACAACGTGGGGGTCACTTCGAGGGCCATAGTCAACGGACTCTTCGGCATACTCCCCGACGCCCTTAACGGCCGGTGCATCATACGCCAGGCCTTCCCCGACGACTGGGACGAGGCCTCGATCAAGACCCCCTACCTCAGCTACAGTTTCCGCCGCGAAGGCCATTACGACATCTACGAGATAGAACAGAACTTCACAGCTCCCCTCAAGATAACAGTCAGGACCAATGCCGGCGGCGGGGCATATCTCGACACCGAGGGCAGCGACCTGTCCGTCCAGACCATAGTCGTGGACCGCAGGGAACTCCCCGCCCCCATCGTACACGAGTCTATAGCTTCCGGGAAGGAAAAGTACCAATCGGACTTATATGTAAGGCTGATGGGGCTGGACGACATCAGCAGCGACGTGGCCGCACGCTCCCGCACCGTGGATATCAGCGGCAGCTTCAACTCCAATGTCGACGACATCTTCAAGAACGAATACCTCTCGCCCCGCCCGCCCTTCACTTCGCTTGAACTGCCCAAACAGGGGGCAGGAGACTGGTGTACGCCCCATGTCAAGCCCGAAATCGAGGACGACGGCCTGCGCAATGCGGTCAGGGACGGAATCTTCGACACGGGACTCGGACTCAGCTTCCTCAGCCCTGCCGAGGGATACAATATAATATACACCTCACTTTGGGACAATTACCCCGACTCCGTGACGCTCAGCCTTGAGGGGAAGGCCAGCTACGCCTACCTGCTGATGGCCGGCAGTACCCAGAACATGCAGAGCCGCATAGAGAACGGACGGGTCACGGTGCGCTACACCGACGGCAGCTGCGACATACTCCCCCTCGAGAACCCAATCAACTGGTGTCCCATCCAACAGGACTATTATATCGACGGACTGGCATTCTGGACTGCACCCAAGCGTCCGTACAGAGTCGTATTCGAGACCGCCGAAGTGAGCCGCGAGCTGGAACTCGACTTTTACGCCGCGGCGGAGAACGACAGCCCCGGTCTCGACGCTATCAAGAACACCGACAGGGGCATCCCCGGAGGTGCGGCACAGATTCTGAAGATGCCCCTCAGCCCCGGAAAGGAACTTGAGAGCCTTACCCTGACAACTCTTTCCAACGATGTGGTAATCGGTTTAATGGCCGTCACTTTGGAAAAATGATAAACATTTAGTATCTTTGCGCAATTTGAAAGTTTGGACGTAGAGATAGCGGAGTTTGTACAGGACAGGGCGCAGGAACGCCGCCCGGCGGTTTCCGGAGCCTTGTAAGACGGCTTAAACTTGACGATAGTTGTTATTATTACATAAATTCAGTTCATACTATGCCAAAGATTGATTTAAGCAAGTACGGAATCAAGGGAACCACTGAGGTCCTCTACAATCCTACCTATGAAGTCCTCTTCAACGAAGAGACCAAGCCCGAGCTTGAAGGCTACGACAAAGGTCAGCTCACAGAGCTGGGTGCTATCAACGTGATGACCGGCGTTTACACAGGCCGTTCTCCCAAGGACAAATATATCGTGATGGACAAGAACTCCAAGGACACCGTATGGTGGAGTACCCCGGAGTATCCTAACGACAACCACGAGCTTTCAGAGAAGGCTTGGAATGAGTTGAAAAGCATCGCCACCAAGCAGCTCTCAGGCAAGAGGCTCTTCGTTGTCGACGGTTTCTGCGGCACCCACAAGGACACCCGCATGAAGATCCGTTTCATCATGGAAGTTGCATGGCAGGCTCACTTCGTGACCAACATGTTCATCCGTCCGAAGAACCAGGAAGAGTTCGACCAGGCACCTGACTTCATCGTGTACTGCGCTTCAAGAGCCCGCGTCGAGAACTACGAGGAACTCGGCCTGCGTTCCGATACCGCCATCGCATTCAACGTAACCTCAAAGGAGCAGGTTATCCTCAACACCTGGTACGGCGGTGAGATGAAGAAGGGTATGTTCTCAATGATGAACTACTACCTCCCCCTCAAGGGCATCGCTTCAATGCACTGCTCAGCCAACACCGACCTCAACGGAGAGAACACCGCTATCTTCTTCGGTCTCTCTGGAACCGGCAAGACCACCCTTTCAACCGACCCCAAGCGTCTGCTCATCGGTGATGACGAGCACGGCTGGGATGACGAGGGTATCTTCAACTTCGAGGGCGGATGCTACGCCAAGGTTATCAACCTCGACAAGGAGTCAGAACCCGATATCTACAACGCAATCCGTCGCGACGCACTGCTCGAGAACGTGACCGTTGACGAGAACGGCAAGATCGACTTCAACGACAAGAGCGTTACCGAGAACACCCGCGTATCTTACCCTATCTA
>CAZMTY010000042.1:0-14208 GCA_964569595.1 uncultured Muribaculaceae bacterium | reverse complement strand
ACCCCTCTATTGCTGTAGCTGCCATGAATGTCAATGCAGAAGCATTAGAGACCCAACTCAAGACCTTCGGTTTCATATTTGAGCAGATGTGCATCAGAGACTTGAAGGCATATACAGCTGATTTCAATAGTCGTATTTCCTATTATAGAGATAGATATGGTCTGGAAGCCGATTTGGTGTTACATCTGGAAGACGGGCGTTACGCCTTGATAGAATGCAAACTTGGCAGCCATGAAATAGATGATGGTGCAAAACATCTGCTGGAACTCAGAAGGCTTATACAGGAGCACAACCGGACAGAGAAGCAGGTGCCTATTCGGGAGCCGGACCTGCTTATTGTGATGACGGGTGGAACAATGGCATACTCTCGTCCCGACGGGGTTAAAGTGATTCCTTTGGCATGTCTCAAAGATTAATCATGAGTTTCATATTGCCCGGCTCTCCCTGAAATGCCAGTCTCCACCAAATCTTGTCCGGCCCGATCGTGCTCTCAACAGATTCCCGTTCCTGATAATCTCCATGACAGTACATTGACTGCTGCCGCTTCAACAGCCTGGTTTGGGAATCAGTCAAAAGCGAATCAATACAATAGCTTACCAAAAGAAAAGCAGCTTCAGGCCGTTCCATTTCTACCATAAAGTGCAAGGAAGACGGGGAGAGGCTGGTCAAATTCGCTTTTGGGCCACCCACTTGCTCGAAACCAAAGAAATCTGTAAATTCGGGCATGACTTACGCCAACGGGGAAACGGTCAATCCCATTTCAAGCACAAACGGCTCTCCCGTTCATACAGAATCCGGCTGCAGCGGCGGCGGAACAAGCGGCACCCTCCGTAACGACGACACGGATGACGGGTGCAAATGGTTTGTGCTCAGAGACCTCTCGAGGGCGAATGCAAAGATGCCGGGTTACAAAATCCTGGAAGAAAAGGGCATAAGGTTCTTCACCCCCATGCACACCGTCGTCAAGGAAAAGGACGGACGGAAAATGCGTGTCAGGGAACCCATTATGAAAACCCTGCTCTTCGCCTTTTCCACCAAGGAAATCCTCGATACGGTCACGCTCAAGCACAGGACACTCCAGTTCAGATACGTCTACGGCCGCAAGATTACCGACCCCATGGTCGTGCCCAAGGCCGAAATGGAAAGGTTCATTCATGCCGTTGAAGCCTCCAAAAGCGAACCTGTCTACTACAGCATAGACGAAGTAACGCCCGACATGTACGGCAAACAGGTGCACATTGTCGGGGGCCACTACGACGGCTACACCGGTCGGCTGCTGCGTATGAAGGGCTCGAAAGTGAAACGCCTGATAGTGGAACTCAGGGGGCTTTTCATCGCCGGGGTCGAAATTGACGCTGAATATATACGTTTCGTGTAACACAAGTTAACTATAGAACCATGAACAGTTTTATTTACAACATCCCTGAAAAGGTGTATTTCGGAGAGAACCAGCTGGGTCATCTCGGAGAGGAGTTAGGCAAGTTCGGCAAACGTGTACTGCTGACCTACGGCGGAGGCTCTATCAAGAAAACCGGGCTGTACGACAAGGTTATGGCCGAAATGAAGAAGGCCGGACTCGAAGTATTTGAACTCTCCGGCATCGAACCCAATCCCCGCATAAACTCGGTACGCAAAGGTGCACAAATATGCAAGGATGAGAAGATTGACGTACTGCTTGCAGTGGGAGGCGGCTCTACCTTGGATGCCACCAAGTGGATAGCTGCGGGCGCCTGTGTGGATTTCGACGCATGGGATTTCTTCAACGAGAAGTGGGCTCCGGTGGAAAAGGCCCTGCCCCTCGTTACCGTCCTGACCCTGTCGGCCACCGGTTCGGAAATGAATTGCTGCGGAGTTATCAGCAATCCCGAGACCACGGACAAGATAGGGCGTCGCTCCCCTCTCCTGCTGCCCAAGGTATCGTTCCTCGACCCCACCAACACCTACTCCGTCAGCCGTTACCAGACAGCCTGCGGCTCTGCGGACATAATGTCCCACATTATCGAGGTTTATTTCAATATGGAGAAGGACCTCTACATGCTGGACTGCTTCATGGAGGGCCTGATGAAGACCGTCATCAAATTCACGCCCGTCGCCATGAACGAACCGGACAATTACGAGGCACGCGCCAATCTCATGTGGGCTTCCTCGTGGGCAATCAACACCTTCATCGACGGAGGCAAGCAGCAGGAATGGAGCTGCCACCCCATGGAGCACGAATTGTCCGCAGTCTATGACATCACCCACGGCCTGGGACTCGCCATCCTCACCCCTCGCTGGATGGAGTACTGCCTGGACGAGACCACGGTTTCAAAGTATGTGCAGTTCGGCGTGAATGTGTTCGGCATCGACGCTTCCCTGGAACCCATGGACATAGCCAAAGAAAGCATTTCAAGGCTCTCGAGCTTCTTCTTCGACACTTTGGGACTGAGCCGCAGCTTTACGGAAGTCGGCATCAAGGCCGAAGATTTCCCCGCCATGGCTAAGAAGGCCTGTGGAAACGGCGTCCTTCCGGGATTCAAACCGCTGACTCAAAAGGATATAGAGAAGATATTCGAAATGTGCCTCTGATTTCCCCGGCTTGCAAGACTTGTCTGACTTCCGGATTTCCGGCGCAATGTGAATGAAATTAAAATAAAATGATATATTGCAGCGGAATTTAAACAACTAAAAATTCAGGTATATGACAATCAAAGATCTCCAGCCGTCAGTTGTATGGAACAACTTCTACGGTCTCACGCGCTGCCCCCGCCCTTCGAAGCATGAGGAGGCAGCACGCAAATACATCCTTGAGTGGGCAGCGGAGCGTGGCATCGATGCCTTCGCCGACGAGACAGGCAACGTGATTTTCCGCGCACCCGCCACACCCGGCTACGAGAACCGTCAGGGCGTAATCCTGCAGGTACACATGGATATGGTGCCCCAGAAGACCGCCGACAAGGAACATGACTTCCTCACCGACCCCATCGAGACCGTCATTGACGGCGACTGGGTAAAGGCTGACAGGACCACCCTCGGTGCCGACAACGGAATGGGAGTAGCCCTTGCAATGGCCGTAGCCGAGTCCAAGGACATTCCCCACGGACCCGTAGAAGTGCTCGTTACCTACGATGAGGAGACCGGCATGGGCGGAGCCAAGGCCCTCAAGCCCGGCGTACTGAAGGGGGACATACTGATCAACCTTGACTCGGAGGACGAGGAAGAACTCTGCATAGGCTGCGCCGGCGGACTGGATTGCCTCGCCGACTTCAAGTACAGGACACTGCGCACCCAGGCCGGCTATGTCGGCTACAAACTCGTGGTGAAAGGCCTCTCCGGAGGACATTCCGGCATGGACATCTCCCTCTACAGGGCAAACGCCAACAAAGTGCTCGCGAACGCACTGATTCCCGTAATGGAGAAGTACGACGTGCATCTCGTATCCTTCAGCGGCGGAAGCCTGCGCAACGCCATACCCTTCGAGGGCGAAGCTGAAATCGTGGTTCCCGCGGAAAGGGCGGCAGCCGCAATACGCGCAATAAAGAAGAACTTTGCCGAGGTTACCCAGAGGTACAAGGAAAGCGACCCCGCCATGAAGTGCAGCGTTGAACGCACGGCCAAAGTCGCAGCGGAATATATAGAGGAAGGAGTTGCCCTCAACGCCATGAAGGCCATCTCCGCCTGCCCTTCCAATGTTGTAAGGATGAGCCAGAGCATGAAGGGACTCACCGAGACCTCCATCAACCTTGCGGTCGTAAGGACAGGCAGGGGCCATCTCAAGGTGCAGTTGCTCCTCAGAAGTGCCGTGGACGAGTCCAAGGCCGAACTTGCCGACCGCGTGAAGTACATCTTCGAATTTGCCGGTGCAAGCGTGAAGTTCAGCGGAGCTTACTGCGGATGGGTTCCCAGGCCCGACACCCCTATGATTTCCCTCATCAACGACACCCACGTGAAGTTGTTCGGCAAGCCCATGAACATCATGGCAACCCACGGAGGCCTGGAGTGCGCCCTGCTCGGAGCCAAGTACCCCAACTGGCAGATGGTATCCATAGGACCCACCATACTCTATCCCCACTCCCCTGACGAGAGGGTCAACATCCCTTCAGTCCAGCACGTATGGGATTTGCTCAAGGCCGTTCTCGAGGCGATTCCCGAGAAAGCATGACGCCGGGCACAAGAAAACTGCTTGAAGATTGGGCGGAAAAGTACAACGACCCTATTTATTTTCAGAATGACCCTGTGGCCTTCCCGCGCAAATTCGCGCAGGAGGGCGCGGGTCTTCAAGATGTGGAAGTGGCGGCAATCTTTGCCGCCCACTTTGCCTGGGGACGCAGGGCCATGATAGTGAGGGACTGCGAAAGGCTCTTCGACTATATGGAATGGAAGCCCTACGCCTACGTGATGTCCGGAGAATGGAGGGACGACCCCACAAGCATACACCGCACGGTGAAGTGGTCGGATACCGCCCTGATCTGCAGCAGGCTGAGGGACTACTACCTCAGCCATGATTCTCTTGAACAACTGGGGACCGAAGGGATAAGGCTGAGGATATTCGGGCAAAAGCCGGATACCAGGGCCCCTAACAAGAAAATAAACATGATGCGGCGCTGGCTCGTCAGGAATGACGGAAAGGTAGACCTCGGTCTGTGGAAGAACAGCTCCCCGGCCGGGCTCATCATTCCCCTCGATGTCCACGTCTACACCCAGGCGTCGCAACTCGGTCTCACGTCGAGAAAGCAGAAGGACCTCGCCACCGCGCTCGAGATTACCGAAGCTTTCAGGGAAATATTCCCCGGAGACCCCGCAAAGGGGGATTTTGCATTATTCGGATACGGAACAGACAATGCCTAATCTATATATCATATCGGGATGCAACGGGTCCGGCAAGACTACGGCCTCATACACCCTCCTGCCCGACCTCCTGGACTGTAAGGAGTTCGTCAATTCGGACGAATTCGCCAAGAGTCTGTCGCCCTTTTCCCCCTCTTCGGCTTCGATTACCGCAAGCCGCTACATGCTCATGAAAATCAACTACCTTCTCGGCCGATTGGTGGACTTCAGCATAGAGACCACGCTTGCGACCCGCTCCCTCGTGAAGATAATAGAGGAAGCCCAGTTGCTCGGCTATGAAGTGACAGTACTCTATTTCTGGCTGAACTCTCCCGAACTTGCAATCAGCAGGGTCAGGGCCAGGGTAGCCTCAGGAGGACACAACATCCCGGACAATGTGGTGCGCAGGCGCTACGTCATGGGGCTAAGGTACTTTTTCGACACCTACAAGCCCCTGTGCGACCATTGGGTGCTCGCAGACAATTCGAAATCTCCGTTTACGGTCATCGCCCGGGGAAGCAAGACGCTCAGTTATATCAAAGACAATGAAAAGTTCCGTCTGATATGGAACATCGTATATCCAAATGAAGAATATTGACAGATTCGGCATCAGCCGCGAAGAACTCGCGACGCTCACTACGGAGGCTCTCAGACACGGAGGCGACTGGTGCGACTTGTATTTCCAGGATACCGTCTACAATGATTTCCTGCTCAGGGACTCCGAGGTGAGTTCGGCAGGCTACCACATAGACCACGGCTGCGGAATCCGGGTGCTCAGGGGAGAGAAGACAGGCTACGCCTATTCCGAAAGCACTGCCATGCAGGACCTCATGTCTGCGGCGAGGACAGCCGGCTCTATCGCCGCCGTGCCAGGATTCAGGGAGCTTCCGCCTTTCTGCACGAAATCCCTCACGGAATGCGGCTCTTCCGCGCCTGGCTCCCGCAGTTTCTACCCCGTGCTCAACGATTGGAAATCCGCTGACACTTCGGCCTTTGCACCTTTTCTCAAGAAAATAGAGGCCGGAATACGCGCCAGGGATGCCCGTGCGGTCAAGGTCGTTGCCCAGCTCGGCTGGTCGGTCAGCGAAATCCTGATGTACAATTCCCTCGGCGAACTTACGGAAGACAGCCGCCCCCTCTGCAGCATTTCGGTGCAGACTATCTTTATACACGAGGGGCGCACCGAGAACAGCGCCGTGACCCGCAGCCTGAGATGCGGCGCGGAAATGCTCAGCGACGATGTGGCCGAAGACCTCATCAGCCGCGCGGTCAAGGGTATGGACGAACGTTTCGAGGCACGCCGCCCCAAGGGAGGGAAAATGCCCGTGGTCATGGGAGCCGGGGCCTCGGGCATACTGCTGCACGAAGCCATGGGACACGCTTTCGAGGCCGACTTCAACCGCAAGGGGCAGTCGGTTTTCGCCGGAAAACTCGGGCAGAAAGTCTGCAAGGAAGGCATATACATAGCCGATGACGGCACCTTACCCGGAAGCCGCGGTTCTATCAACTACGACGACGAGGGCGTTCCCGGCCAGAAGACATACATGGTTGCGGACGGAGTGCTGAATTCCTATCTGCACGACCGTATCAGCGCATGGAGTTACGCCGTCGCCCCCACGGGAAACGGCCGGCGCGAATCTTTCCGCTACAATCCCATTCCGAGAATGCGGACTACATATATGGAAAGCGGCAAGGACGGCAGCGTCAGCGACCTGATAGCCTCGGTGAAGAAGGGCATCTACGTAGACCAGTTCTCCAACGGCCAGGTCAAGATAGGCGAGGGCGATTTCACTTTCTACGTCAAGAGCGGCTTCCTCATAGAGAACGGCAGGCTGACCATGCCTGTCAAGGACATCAACATAATAGGCAACGGCCCCCAGGCTTTGGCGGATATAGAAGCCGTGGCCGGAGACCTGAAAATCGACGAAGGTGCATGGACCTGCGGCAAGGAACAGAGCGTAGAGGTGTCCTGCGGCACACCTTCGGTTCTTGTAAACAATCTTACGGTGGGAGGAGTGAAATGATTACAGCCAAGGAACACGAAATAGCCAGGATGACTCTGGCAAAGGCACTCGAAGCGGGTGCAGCGAAGGTCAGACTTACATACAGCAGGAGCGAAGAGGAACTGGTGGCCACACTCAACGGCCAGGTGGACCGCATAAGCCGCCGCTCCGACAGGGCGCTCAGCCTCGCACTGTTCGTGGACGGGAAATACGGCTCGTTTTCCACCAATGACATCGAGCCCGAAGGACTTGAGAGTTTTGTACAAAAGGCCGTGGAGACTGCACGCACTGTCGCTCCGGACCCCTGCCGCGACCTCCCCGACACCTCCCGCTGCTGCCGCGATGCGCTGACCGGCCTGGAACTCGGACTTATCGACCCCGGACGCAGTGAAATCACTCCGGAGAAAAGGATACAAACGGCCCTCGACTCATCCGTTTTCGCCCGCACCGCGGACGGAAAGGACAGGGACTACAGCATAATTTCAGAGGAGGGAGAATATTCCGACAGCATCAGCGACACCCTCCTGCTCGACAGCAACGGCACGGAATGCCGCCACAGCGAGTGCTCGTTCGACTACGGGGTGGAAACCACCATAGAATCCGACGGGGAGAAATACAGCGGCTACTGGTGGGACTCATCCACAAGGGTGCCCGCATCCGACTATCGCAACTGTTCGGAAATGGCCCTGAAACGGGCCGCGGCCCACATAGGAGCATCCCCCGCCCCCGGAGGGACCTACAATCTCGTGCTTGACAGCGAGGTGGCCTCAAGGTTCGTGAGTCCCCTGCTGAAGGCTCTCAATGCCTTTTCAATCCAGCAGAACAATTCCTTCCTTATGGACAGTCTCGGCAAACAGGTGTTCCCCGAAGGCCTTACCCTGATTGACTGTCCGAGAATACCCGGGCAGGCCTGCTCCAAGTTCTTCGATTCGGAAGGAGTGGCCACCAAGGAAGGGCCCATAATCGAGAAAGGCGTGGTAAAGGAGTATTTCGTCAACACCTACATGTCCCGAAAGCTCGGAATTGCACCCACGGCCGAAGCTCCCGTAAGGCCCAAATTGCTGCCCTGGCCGGCCCCGGGCCTGAAAGTGGATGAGATACTCGGCATCTGCGGCGACGGCATATTGGTCACGGACTTCAACGGAGGCAACAGCAACGCGGCCACGGGCGATTTCTCCTACGGCATAGAGGGTTTCCTTTTCAGGGACGGGAAGATAGTCCGCCCTGTCAGCGAAATGCTGGTCACGGGCAACTTCATCAGCTTGTGGAACAATCTCATAGCGGCCGGAGAGGACGCCCGGCCCTGTATGTCAAAACTAATTCCTACCTTAGCGTTCTCTAACGTTGATTTCAGCGGTTAGAAAGCAAATAGAATTCAAATTATGAAAGTAGAAAAGAACAGAGTCGTGGCTTTGAGCTACGAACTTATTGTGGAAGGTCAGCTGGCCGACAGTGCCAGTGCCGAATCACCTTTGGAGTATATCCACGGCAGCGGTATGCTGCTGCCCAAATTCGAGGCCAACGTGGAGGACAAGGAACCCGGCGAGAGCGTTGAGTTCACGCTGGCACCAGAGGAGGGCTACGGCACTTACGATGAGCGTCACAAGATAGAGCTTCCGCTGGCAGCCTTTGAAATGAACGGCCAGCTGCGCGAGGACCTTCTCGTCCCCGGCCGCATTCTCCCCATGTACAATTCCGACGGGATGGTGGTCCAGGGTCGGGTCGAGCAGGTAGGAGAAACGTCAGTGACCATGGACTTCAATCATCCCATGGCAGGCAAAACCCTGAATTTCAGCGTAAAAGTCGAGAGCGTCCGTGAGGCGACAGAGAAAGAGCTGACCGAAGGCCTGCACGGAGAATATCTTCCCCATGAATGCGATTGCGGCCACGGGGGCTGTTGCCACGGCGAAGATGACGGCGGGTGCTGTCATGACGAGGACAAGGGCGAATGCTGCAACGGCGGAGGCTGCAGCTGCGCGAGTTAGGAGAATCGTTTAAGCCTTATCACTCAGTCTCAAGCGTTTATAATCGGATGAAAACTGCGGTCATTATCCTCAACTGGAACACGAAAGAACTTCTCTCGAGTTTCATACCCTCCCTGCTCGCAGATTTGGAGGGAGAGGATGCGCAGCTCATTGTCGTGGACAATGGGAGTTCCGACGGCTCGCCGGAACTTATGGCCGCAAGTTTCCCCGAAGTCAGGACCATAGTACTCGACAGAAACTACGGCTTCACCGGAGGCTACGACAGGGCCGTCTCCATACTGCTCGGAGAGGCCGCACGCCCCGAATATATAGTGTTGATGAACACGGATATAGCGACGGAACCCGGCTGGCTCGGGCCGTTGGTCAGACATCTCGACGCCCATCCCGAATGCGGGGTTTGCGGGCCCAAGCTGCTGGCCCTCAAGCGCGAAGGGACCGACTTCATGAAGACTTCCGATTTCGAGTACGCGGGAGCCGCGGGAGGATATATAGACCGTTACGGCTTCCCTTTCTGCAGGGGCCGGGTCATGTCGATGACGGAGCGTGACAGCGGACAGTATGACGGGAAGGCCGACGTGTTCTGGATTTCCGGGGCCTGCCTTGCGACGAGGACTGCGCTCTGGGAGAGTCTCGGTGGACTCGATGACAGGTTTTTCGCCCACATGGAGGAGATAGACTACTGCTGGCGGGCCGCGCTTGCCGGCTACAAGGTCAGCGTGATTCCCGAAAGCCGCGTCTGGCATCTCGGCGGGGGGACACTCTCCCAGAACTCCCCTTTCAAATTGAAACTGAACTTCCGCAATTCGCTGCTGATGCTCGAGAAAAACCTGCCCGCGACCATAGGCGAGCGTCTTTCCCGGCGCAGGCTGCTCACAAGGAAGATGATTGACACCCTCGCCGCGATAGCATATCTGTTCTCGGGTAAATTCAGTGCCTTCAATGCCGTGGTGCAGGCCCACAGGGAATACCGCAAACTGCGAGGGCTTGCCGGTCATGAAGGGTCCGGCGGCATAGAAACCTGCCGGCGGGATTTACGCGAAGGCTCTGACACGGGAGGCCCCGTGGGAATGTTTCCATTCAGTATTATATGGAAATCAATACGTTATGGTAAGGGAAGCTTTAAATATCTGAGAGAGTATGAGAATAATCATTGAAGGTGCCGGCGAGGTGGGCTCGCACTTGGCCATGCTGCTCCGCGTTCAGAACCATGACGTTACGGTAATTGACAACGACCCTGCCGTTCTGAAGGCTCTCGGGGAAAGCGTGGACGTAAACACCCTCTGCGGCAACTTTTCGTCCGTCTCCCTGCTCAAGGAAGCCGGCGCGGCAAAGGCCGACCTTTTCATAGGCGTATGCCCTCATATCGCACAGGAAATCAACATAGTAAGCTCCCTGATTGCGAAGCGGCTCGGCACTAAAAAGGTCATAGCGCGTATCGACAACGAGGACTTCCTCACCCCGGAGTACGGATTGATGTTCAGGGAAATGGGGCTCGACCAGATGTTCTACCCCGAGAAGTACGCCGCGGACGGGATAAGCGACTTTCTCAGGCACAATTCCACTGCCGAAATCATGGATTTCTCGCGCGGGAGGCTCCAGATTGCCGTGTTCAAAATCGACGAGGACTCCCCCATGCTGGACCTGAAACTCTCGGAATTCATAAGCACCATAAGCCCCGAGGAACTCAAGGAATTCAGGGTGATAGCGATTTCTCGCGGCGGCAATGCCATTATTCCGAAACCGGAGACCAAATTCCGATTCAACGACCTCGTATTCACGATTTCCAGGCGGGAAAATATCCCGAAGCTCGACAGTCTGTTCGGGAAGAGCAATATAGACATCAATTCGGTTTTCATCTCGGGAGGCAATCAAATCGCAGCCATACTTGCGGCCACCCTCGCACACAAGGGCCTGAAAGTAAAGATTATGGAAAAAGACAGGGCACGCTGCGTCCGGCTCTCGGAGAAATTGCCGGACAATGTTGTGGTGGTCAGCGGGGACGGAAGAAAGTCCGATTCCCTTATAGATGAGGGCATTCAGCACTATGACGCCTTCATTGCCCTGAAAAACAATGACGAAAGTAACGTCCTCGCCTGTGTCCTGGCGAAAAAAATGGGAGTCGCCCTCACCGTGGCCGAGGTCGAGAATCCGGAATACACCGGACTTGCGGAGGATATGGGCGTAGACCACGTGGTCAACAAGATACAGCTGACCACGGAACATATTTTCAGGCTCACCCTCTCGAGCACGGGCAGAATTTTGCGTTATATGCCTGATACCGGCACCGAGGTCCTGGAATACACGGTCAAGCCCGGCTCGGCAATCACCAAGGCGGCCATCAAGGACCTGAACTTCCCCGCCAATGCCATAATCGGCGGCATCATTCGCGGGGCTCAGGCCCTGATTGCAGTAGGAGATACCCGCATCGAGGCCTTCGACAAGGTTGCGGTTTTCGCCCTGACGGGCTCAGTCAGCAAAGTCGACAGGTTTTTCAGATAAGGGGTCCGCAAGATTCAGAACAACCAACCTATTCTAAGAGAAGGTGTTGCAAAGAAGCCGAATGTGCTGCTTGACATGGAATCCCCTCCTTCTTCTTCGGTTGTGGTCGAGTTCCATATACGAATGGTTTTTTGCGTTCCCGTAGCATTAAATTCATACCCGAGCCCAAATTCAAGACCAAGGTACAGTCCCTTGCAGACATATACGTCAACGCCGCTTGTAAGCATCCACCCTAAGGAGACAACCGGCAGGGTACTCTGGTAGTAGTCGGTTTCGGACACGTTGGAAGAAATGGCTCTGGTATAGCCGTAGCCAAAGCCTACAGCGGCCCCAAAGTAAGGAGAAACTCTCTCGAACCTGGTGAAATGGTACTCGAATCCCGGCATGAGAGTTATCGCGAATACGGAATTCTTTTCACGCCAACTCTCCGGAATATAGTCAGTCTCCACTTCGGTTGTCGAAGATGCATTGACGCCGAGATTCAGGCTCAATGCCATCCTGTCGTTGAGAAACATCCTGGCTTTCGCTCCATATTCCGGCAGGGCGAACTGTCCGTCTGTACTTCCTCCAGGGCTATAGTACATTTCAGTGGAAAAATCTCCCTTGCCGGGCCTGTACTCGGCATTTGCATACATGAATGTGAAAAACAAGGATGCAAGAATCAAGATGATCTTTTTCATATTTGCTAAACTTTGGTTTTTGGTGGCGCCAAAATATACACTTTCCACAAAAGTTCCAAGCCCTCGAAACAAACTATGCCCTAAAGCAAGATCAGCGGCCGGCTTCGGGAACGGCGAAAAATGGGGAAGGCACCAGTCAATGTCGGATCTGCCTTGGACGTGATTCTTCCGAACTGCACATGAAATCTAAAACTGTCGTGGCCTAAAAGCGCTTGTCAGAACGGAGAGACCTCGCGCGTCCTGAAAGATTCCCGGGCCTTGCGGACATAAAGTTTCAGCACATCCTCCGGCAGGGAACAGCTGCGCAGATAGTTTCTGGTCTCGTCCGGCAACTTTGCCAGGGCCGTGGCGAGCAGCCATGCAACAGCCATACGGACATAATACGGTTCAGGGCCCAGCACTGTGCCGGCCTTCTCTCCGTCAAGCGCATATCCGTCCCCGAGGCGCACCAGAGCACTTTTCACCTGACCGCCTTCACCCTGCTTCCAGGACTTTCCGCCCTGCACATATTCAGAAACCACGTTGCCAAACTCTATTTCCTCAAGTTTTGCGAACACCTTTTCAATCCAGTCTGAGTCAAGAAAATAGCATATAGAGAATACTATGGCGAAACGCAGCTCAAATTCCCTTTTGGAATGCCACCACTTGTCCAAATATTCCCATAGTCCCGCCTTTTCCCCGGCCACGGAAATTTTTGCAGCCCACTTGGAAGCACTGCACACGAGGTCGCACACCGCCCAGTTGTCAATTTGCGGGACAAATTTGTCAAGCCGCGCGAAACGTTCTTCAGGAGAGACCTTAATGCAAGCCAGCATCAGACCGCATACGGCTATTTCCTCATAATAAAGGCGTTTGCCTTGACCGGCAGCAGTTTCCAGCCCGTCAAGGAGCGACAGGGCGTCAGGCCTGCGGGCCAATTCACGGGCCAGGTTCTTCATGTCCGGAACATGGAGACCGAGCACAGACCTCCCGGGCAAGGGATTGACTATGCGCACATGGCCCTCGCGATATGCAGGCTCGGAAGCATACCTCGGAGAAATGTAAGGAATCAGGAGTTTTTCTATCATGGCTTCGAGTCGCGAATATATACATTTTCCGGGCTCCTGAACACCATACCAGGGAACAAACTCAATAATGAGCCTTACGGCAAACAATTTCCCGCTATAACTTCTTAATTTTACAGCGGAATATTATTTTTGCAAAACAGGAGGAGGATTATAAAATGGACAGTATTAACACTTTACGCTATTCGGACATCTTTTTGGCAATGTACTTTAATGACGGCAGGAGCTGTCTGCACCGGAATCATTCCCATGTTCTGGTATATATGTATTCCGGGGAGTTGGAAATCAATGAGCGTGAAAAGATAACCCGGTTACACAAAGGAGACTGCGCCTTCATCCGAAAGGATTTTGGTGTACAGCTCACCAAACAAGCATATAAGGGGGAACAATTCAAGGCTGTTTTTTTAATGTTTACAACCAAATTCCTGCGTGATTTTTATAGTAAAATGGATAAAAGCACAATACCGGAAAAAGCGAAGCGAAACAATGTCAGTCTTTGCAAGCTCCCCTCCAACAGACCAGACATAGTCAGTCTGTTTGAATCCATGACCCCCTATTTTAATTCCAAGATACAGCCCACTGAGGAATTACTGAATTTGAAAATGACTGAAGGTATTTATGTATTGCTGAATACGGACAAAAATCTGTATGCCTCGTTGTTTGATTTTGCCGATCCATGGAAAATAGACATACTGGATTTCATGGAGAAGAATTTCAAAAATGACCTGTCCCTTGAAGAAATAGCCAACTATACCGGAAGGAGTCTCGCCACGTTCAAACGTGATTTCAAAAAGATAAGTGACCTTACTCCTCAAAAATGGCTGATTAAAAGAAGGCTTGAGGCTGCACATGAACTGATTCAATCGGGCAAACTGAAAGTGACCGAAGTCTGTTTCGATACTGGTTTCAAGAATCTGTCCCACTTCTCAAAAATATATAAGGAAAAGTACGGTTATTCACCTGCAAACAGTATTTAAGTATCCGACATTACAGTGACCCTCAGGACAAACTCATTTGAGCCTGCAAACAAAGCCGCTCCATTTCTTCCATCTTACTTTTGCATTGGAGTTATAAATCAACATTATTTGATATGGAAGCAATTGATACAATGGAAGGTAAAAGGGTTGCATTAGTAACAGGTGCAGCAATGGGAATAGGGCTTGCTTGCGCT
>CAZMTY010000041.1:0-14209 GCA_964569595.1 uncultured Muribaculaceae bacterium | reverse complement strand
AGAACAGCGCCGGCTTGGGACAACTTATGCTCGCCACGTGCGGATAATCCATGTACCTGCGCAGTCCGGGGATGAGCATGGAATACGCCGATCCGCCCTTGTTCTGATTGTTGTCCATGGTCATCAGCCACTGAGTCGTATTCATCCAGCACACGGAAGCCGAAGCCGCTATCCGCTCGCTGTATGCCGCAAGCATCCACGAACGGTAGGCTCCCATGGAAAAGCCGAGACAGCCTATGCGCTTGTTGTCGACGCATGGCAGGGAGGCGAGGAAATCCGCGCTGCGGGCATCGTCAGCCGTTATGAAGGCCGCCCAGGAAGCGCCCATCTGCATGAAATTCGAGGCCATGGCCTGCTGGCTGTCGTAGTCATCCCCTTCCAGTCTGCCCCTGTCGCCCCAGAAAAGAGCGTCGGTCGCAAGCACCACATATCCCGCCTGCGCGAAATAGTCCCCGGTAAACTGGCTGTCATAGCATTTCTCCGCCCATTGCAGGGCATCCCGGGTGACTTCATCGGCCACTCCGAAAGGAAAGACCATTTTCTCCTTGCCTATGGAGAAATGGGCCCCGTGGTCGTGCAGCATCAGCACGGCAGGAAAGGGCCCCTCACCGTCAGGAACGAGGAGATAGGCCGGAATGCGGCTCCATGCCGACACGTTGAAGCGTATCTTCAGGGCCGTGTAGCCCTCGCGCTTCTCCTCCCCGATTATTTCCATATCGAAACTCCCGGGAGCCGGCGGCAGGGTCTGCATACATTCGCTGAGTATGCCCCTGGCCCTCTCCTTCCATTTCCCGAAATCCTTTTCGGGAGAGTTTCCCCAGGCTTCGGGCCAGGTCAGGGTAGCTTTCAGTTCTTCATAAAATTCCGGCATGGCACCGCTGAGTTCATGTCCGCGAGCCTGAACAGCACCGGTCCCAAGTTGGCTTGCCGGGGTCCAGCCGTTCAGCACGAAAGCGGGATTGCGGTAATTCGCAATAAGTTCGGCATCGCGTTCCGCGTCAAGCTGGCGGGAATAGGGATGGCGCATGGAAACGTCCACAAGTTCGCCCGTATCGGCGTCCCTTGTGCGGAATTCGAGCATGGTGGCGCTCTCGCAGCCTATGGAACTCCAGCCTTCGGGGATGAGGTGGCGTATGGTACAGTCAATGACCACGAACTCCGCATCGGGATAGGTGCGGCCGTGGTTGGTGCCGGAGCGTCCGTAATCGGCGGGCGAGTCGGGCAGACCCTCGAAATGGCATTCCACGAAGACGTCACCGTGGGCCGGACGCACATTGCGCACCCATGAGAAAGGCCCTCCGTGGTTGTAGAAGCGTGAACGGTAGGCGAAGAGACTGCCTCGCCCGAGTATGGTGTCACCGTCCCCGATAAGCTCGCTGTCCTCCATGTATATAGTTCCGTTGGCCTGCAGGGCGTCGCCCGAGCCGGTAATGCGCACCCTGTACAGGGCAATGCGCTCGCCGTTGAGGAGCAGTCCTTCGGCCTGTCCCCGGAGGTCGGTGGCTATGGATATATCCTCTATAATTATGTCGCTGCAGTTGTCGAGGGCGAAGGCGGCGCGCCGTGAGGGGAAGGTGCCGGGCCATTCGTTGGTCTTGACGTTAAGCGGGTGGGGATTGAAGACCTCGTTGTTGGCGTAGTGGACATGTGTCCTGTCCATTCCGGCCCCGCGTATGGTGACTCCGGTCTTGTTGCGGGCATAGACTATCTCTTCGTAGTCGCCGGGGGCAACCGTGATCAGCGTGGGTTCGGGGCAGAAATCGGGCACTGCATCGAGGGCTCCCTGGACTGTGCTGAAATCCGCGTTGCCGTCGCTGCTTACGGTCAGCCTGCGCGGGTCGGCCGGGCCGGATTCCCTGGTGCTGAAATTCCATTCCCCGGGTGTAATTCCGTCAAAATCACCGCATACAATGGCCCCGTCATCTATGGTGACGCTGTACTCACGCCCGTATTCGAGGACATTGTTGTGCAGGTAAATGACAGCGGAATCGCCCCTGACCAACACGGGGTGGAAGTGGAAGCCGTCGGTAAATCCGCCTATTATCGTGAGTTGCATCCCTATGGAATCGGCAATGGCGGTGCCTGAGGGTGTGCCCGGACGGGTGTTGCGGTTGGTAGGGACAAAGCTGCGGCTGTAGTCGTAGGGCACCTTGGTGTAGTCGCAGTCCTCGCCGTAAGTGCGGCTTTCGGTGGGTCCGGCGGGGATGCTGAGGTCCAGACTGTCAACGGGCTCTCCTGTCAGGGCATCGAAAATGCGGATGAAGCCGGACTGACCCACTTCGGGTGTGCGGTCGAAGACGAGAACGAGTCTGGTGTCGATATTGGCTCCGGTCGAACCGGGGGCAGGGTAGAGTGCAGGCTCGGCTGAGCCTCCGGCGCATGATACTGCCGCTGCCGTGCAGGCAAGCGTCACCATGGCCGGCACAAGTTTGATTTTGGAAAAGAATCGGTTACAGTCCATTGTGCTGGGTTTTAATGTGGTTGTCCCGTGTGCCGGACATGAAAGGACTGTCCGGCTTTACATCAGAAGAGCGCTTACGTCCTCTCCGGCGGCCTGGCGTTCGCGGATTTCCGTCGAGGAGATTTCCACGAGGGGAGCGTCTATCAGTTCTATCCTGTACAGCGAGCCGAGGTCTTCCAGGCTCGGTCCTCCTGCCGAGAGGTCGTAATCCAAGGCGTAGGGTACGGGTATGTCGCGGCACTGCATCAGCAGCGATTCACGGATTTTCACGACGTCGTAGCCCCTGCGCGGATAGACGTAGACCCCGTACTCGCTGAGAATACGCGGGGCGTCCTTCCATTTCAATATGCCCGAGAGATTGTCGGCCCCGATGACAAGGGTGAACTGGTTTTCGGGCTCCCTTTGCTTGAGCGCGTCGAGGGTGCGGATGGTATAGGTCGGGGCGGGCATCTCGATTTCTATATTGTCCACCCAGACGTGCAGGTCCGGATGCCTTCTGACCGCAGCTATGGCCGCTTCATAGCGTTCCACAGCGCTCATCACCTTGCCGCAGTCCTTGACGGGGTTCTGCGGCGACACGACCAGATATACCCAGTCGAACTTGCTGACGCCGGTGAGATGCTCCATGATGGCCTTGTGGCCTACATGAAGGGGGTCGAAGGAACCGGAATAGACAGCTATCCGCATAGGAACTCGTTGACAATCCTCTCTGCTTCTGCCAGAGTGTCCTCGAGCTTGTCGTTCACGAGTTCGTAGTCGAATTTTCCCCGGGCGAAGTCTATTTCCGACTCGGCCTTGTCCATGCGTTCCCTGATGGATTCCTCGCTGTCTGTCCCGCGATTGTGCAGGCGCTCGTCGAGAGCCTTAAGGTTGGGGGGAAGAATCATTATGGAAAGGGCGGCATCCCCGAAATATTCTTTCAGGTGTACGCCTCCCTTCACGTCCACGTCGAAGACTATCACGTTGCCCTTGAACCAGATGCGGTTGACCTCGGATTTCAGGGTGCCGTAGTAGCAATTGTGATAGACTTCCTCGTGTTCGACGAAGGCGTCCTCGGAAATCAGTTCCTTGAACCTTTCAACCGAGAGAAAATGGTACTCGACTCCATCGGTCTCGTTGCCCCGCGGCTCCCTTGAAGTTGCGGATATGGAGAATTCGAATTCCGGGTGCTGTTCCAGCAGATGCCCCACTATCGTGCTCTTTCCGGCGCCGGAAGGGGCTGAAAATATGATTACTTTACCTGCCATTTATGCTCATTTTGCGCAAAAATAATTAAATTTGCGCAATTTGAGTTTGGAAACGGTTCTGAATTTTCCGGAATTCTGACGGGGCATTCCCGGAAAGCCGGAAAGTCAGGTAAAACTCGGAACGGTTTCTTGAACCTGAAGTTAATTTTTTCACTTTATAGCAATATGAAAGTTTCTTATAAGGATCTCGGTCTTGTGAACACGCGTGCGATGTTCGCAAAGGCCATCAAGGGCGGATTTGCTGTTCCTGCATTCAACTTCAACAATATGGAACAGTTGCAGGCCATTATCCAGGCTGCAGTCGAAACCAGGTCTCCGGTAATTCTCCAGGTATCCAAGGGTGCCCGCAACTATGCGAACCAGACCCTTCTGCGTTATATGGCGCAGGGAGCCGTGGAATATGCCAAGGAACTCGGATGGAAGAAGCCCCAGATAGTGCTTCATCTCGACCACGGTGACAGCTACGAAGTCTGCAAGAGCTGCGTGGATTTCGGTTTCTCTTCAGTCATGATTGACGGTTCCTCGCTTCCATACGAGGAGAACGTGGCCCTCACCAAAAAGGTAGTCAAGTATGCCCACAAATATGACGTTACCGTTGAGGCTGAGCTCGGAGTCCTCGCCGGAGTTGAGGATGAGGTTTGTTCGGAGGTATCCCACTACACGAAGCCCGAGGAGGTAATCGACTTCGTCAAGAAGACAGGTTGCGACTCCCTTGCCATCTCCATCGGAACCTCCCACGGAGCCTACAAGTTCAAGCCCGAGCAGTGCACCCGCGACCCGGAGACCGGACGTCTCGTTCCCCCTCCTCTCGCATTCGACATCCTCAAGGCTATCGAGAAGAAGCTGCCCGGCTTCCCCATCGTTCTCCACGGCTCGTCTTCCGTGCCCCAGGAATATGTGGACATCATCAATGCCAACGGCGGAAAACTGCCTGACGCAGTGGGTATTCCCGAGGAGCAGCTCCGCAAGGCCGCAAAGAGCGCAGTCTGCAAGATCAACATCGACTCCGACTCGCGTCTTGCCATGACCGCCGCCGTACGCAAGCACTTCAACGAGCGTCCCGGTGACTTCGATCCGCGTCAGTATCTGAAGCCCGCCAGGGAGGAAATGAAGAAAATGTACATCCACAAGATTGTGAATGTGCTCGGTTCCAACGGAAAAGCAAGATAATTGACCGACATATATCCATCCAGACTTTTCAAGGACGCCGTGGAGGCCATAAGCTCCCTGCCGGGGGTAGGCTCCCGCGGCGCCTTGCGATTGGTGCTGCATCTGTTGAAGCAGTCGCCCGAAAACGTGCACCATCTGGCCGACACCATCTCCCGGCTCGCGGATGAGGTGCACTACTGCAAAACCTGCATGATGATAGCGGACGGCGACACCTGCCCTATATGTGCTGATTCCAGGCGCGACCACTCGATAGTCTGCGTGGTGGAGAACGTGCGGGACGTGATGTGCATTGAGGGGACAGGCCAGTACAATGGCGTCTACCACGTGCTCGGCGGCATTATCTCGCCCATCAACGGCGTGGGTCCCTCGGATATAAGGATAGCCGAACTCGTGGAAAGGCTGAAGCAGGCCGAGGGACCGGTGGAGGTCATCCTCGCCCTGAGCGGCGATGTGGAAGGGGAGACCACGGCCTTCTATATCTACCGCCGTATTTCCACGCTCGGCGTGAAAGTCTCGACTCCCGCCAGGGGCCTGAGTTTCGGTGCGGACCTGGAATATGCCGATTCCCTTACGCTCGGACGCTCCATAGCCAACCGTCAGTTGTTCAAGCCCTGAAGTGAAGGCCGGAGGGCCGGAGAGTTTCCCCGGCGTTTCGCTTTTTGCCGAAAAATTCATACTTTTGCAGGCCGGTGTCTCTGTAATGCCGGCTGTCATTGTTGTATTTACCCTTCCGACACGAGTGCCGGGACAAAGCCGGGAAGGAAATGGTCAGGATTTTCTACAGGCGCGGAGAGGAGATTTTCCTCAGCCAGTCTGAAACGGAGCTTGCTGTAATCAGCAGAGAGAATGTAGTCTGGATAGACATGCTGCAGCCTACCGGTGAGCAGAAACGTCTCGTTGAGAAATATCTCGGCACGGAAATCCAAAGCAGGGCGGAGGCCGAGGAGATTGAAAGTTCTTCACGCTTCTACGAAGAGGACGGGGTCATATTCGCAAATACCAACTTCCTCTCGCCGGCGGACGACGAGATGCTCATGGATGCGGTTTCCTTCATACTCGTGGACGGGGTGCTGACGACCATAAGGGAGAACCCCCTGCGTTCGCTGAACACCCTGCAGCTCAAGATGCAGGCCCTGCCCCAGGAATATCCCGACGGCTACACCGTCTTCGTTGACATTATGGAGAGGAGGGTGGACCTCGATGCCGACATAGTGGAGCTGATTTCGCAGGATGTCAGCCGTTTCAGCCGCAAAATCAATCAGAACGAGGATATAAACGATGGCTTTCTGCTCGATATAAACCAGTTGCAGCAGAACGCCATGACCGTGCGTGCCAACATGGTCGACAAGCAGAGGCTCCTTTCCAACCTTCTCAGAAGCCGGATTTTCCCGAGGAACCAGGAACTGCGCGAGCAGCTGGGCATCATACTCCAGGACATAGCCTCGCTTATAAATCATATCAGTTTCACCTTCGAGCGTCTGGAATACATGCAGGAGACCGTCCTGGGTATAATCAATCTCGACCAGAACAGGATAATGAAGGTGTTTACCTTCGTGTCCATCCTCCTCATGCCGGCGACCCTCGTGGCCAGTTTCTACGGCATGAACGTGAAACTTCCCATAGCCGAGTACAACTGGGCCTGGATTGTCATTTTCCTTCTCATGCTGTTCATGATGGCGGGGATGATATGGTATTTCTTCAAACGCAAGAAAATGCTTTGACAATCAATTTTATTTGCTAACTTTGCGCGCCCGAAAATCCGGTGTGCGCCGGAGGGGAAGTAACATAATGTCAAACAACTAATTCAGTTTTTATCTTAAAAATGGAAGAAAACAAGAAGACCGTGTTCGCCAATGCGTCGGTGAGCCCCGAGGAATTCGATTGGGAAGCGTTTGAGGGTGGAGATGTCTACGGCAACGAAGACAGGAAGGAAATCGAGGAAGCCTACGACAAGACCCTCTCCAAGGTTGTGGAGAACGAAGTCGTGGAAGGAGAAGTTACAGCCGTAACCAAGCGTGAGGTTGTAGTCAGCATCGGAGGAAAGAGCGAGGGTGTCATCCCTATCTCCGAGTTCCGTTACAACAGTGAGCTCAAGCCCGGCGACAAGGTGGAGGTTTACGTGGAAACAGCCGAGGACAAGAAGGGACAGCTCGTCCTCTCTCACCGCAGGGCACGCACCCTGAAGTCATGGGACAGGGTAAACGAGGCTTACGAGAACGACGAAATCGTAAAGGGCTTCGTGAAGACCCGCACCAAGGGCGGTATGATAGTAGACGTGTTCGGCATCGAGGCCTTCCTCCCCGGTTCACAAATCGATATCAAGCCCATCCGTGACTATGACCAGTTCGTAAACCAGAGCATCGACTGCAAGATTGTGAAAATCAATCAGGAGTTCCGCAACGTGGTGGTTTCCCACAAGGCACTTCTCGAGGCGGAGCAGGAGCAGAGGCGTGCAGAACTCATCGGAAAGCTGGAGAAAGGCCAGATTCTGGAAGGAGTTGTCAAGAATATCACCAACTACGGTGTATTCGTCGACCTCGGCGGTCTGGACGGTCTCATTCATATAACCGACCTCTCATGGGGACGTATCAACCATCCCGAGGAGGTTGTTTCTCTTGACGAGAAAATCAAGGTGGCAGTTCTCGACTTCAACGAGCAGCAGAAGCGTATCGCTCTCGGTCTGAAGCAGCTGACTCCCCATCCCTGGGAGAATCTCAACCCCGACCTCAAGGTTGGCGACAAGGTCAAGGGCGAGGTCATCCTCATTGCCGATTACGGTGCATTCGTTGAGATTGAGCCCGGCGTGGAGGGACTTGTTCACGTGTCCGAGATGTCATGGTCGCCCCGTCTGCACTCCGCTCAGGAGTTCCTGAAGGTGGGAGACTCAGTGGAGGCCGTAATCCTCTCAATCGACCGCGAGGCCCGCAAGATTTCCCTCGGTCTGAAGCAGCTGACCGCCAATCCCTGGGAGAACATACGCGAGAAGTATCCCGTGGGCAGCAAGCACAGCGCAGTTGTACGCAATATCACCAACTTCGGAGTATTTGCCGAGCTTGAGGACGGTGTAGAGGGACTCGTTCATATCAGCGACCTCAGCTGGAACAAGATCAAGCATCCTTCAGAGGTGGTCAACACCGGTGATACCATTGACGTGCAGATTCTCGACTTCGACGAGACCAACCACAAGCTCAGCCTCGGTCTGAAGCAGCTGACTCCCAATCCCTGGGATCAGGTTGAGGCCAAGTATCCCGTAGGTTCCACCGTAGAGGGTACGATTGCCTCCATGACCGACAAGGGCGCCAACGTTTCCCTTGACGGCGATGCCGAAGGCTTTGCTTTCACCCGCGACCTCGTCAAGGAGGACGGCAAGCAGGCTGTCGCAGGCGAGACCCTTCCTTTCAAGGTGATTGAACTCCGCCGCTCAATGCGCCGCATCCTTCTCTCTCATGTGCGCACCTATTCCGAAGCCAGGGAGAAGGCCGCAGCCAACGAGGCCGAGGCTACCAAGAGGTCTGTGAACAAGGTTAACGCCAGCATCGAGAAGACCACGCTCGGAGATATCGATGCACTTGCAGCCCTCAAGGAGAAACTCGAGAAAGGAGAGTAAAACGATATGAATTATACGCTGAGAGTTATGGGCACGGCTTCGGCCATGCCCATTTCCGACAGGAATCCAAGCGCCCAGATGCTCGATGTGCACGGGCGCTTGTTTCTTATTGACTGCGGTGAGGGGACCCAGCAGCAGATAAGGCGCTACCGTCTGTCTTTCCTGAAGATAGAGGCCGTGTTCATCAGTCATATCCACGGTGACCACGTGTTCGGCCTTTTCGGTCTGCTCGGCACCATGGGCATGTATGGCCGGACCAAGCCGCTCAGGATATACGGACCCCAGGCCGTCGGTTCGCTGATTAATTTCTATCGTTCCTTCTATGGCGAGGGTCTGGATTACGAGATAGTTTTCACCCCGGTGAAGTGCAGCGCCCCAGTTCAGGTATATGAGTCGGGGTATATGAAAGTCAGCGCCTTCCCGCTGAGACACAAGATAGAATGTTACGGCTGGCGTTTCGACACCGTGGGCGGGCCTGCCCAGCAGCGGCAGAGGTCCTATGCCTATTGCTCGGACACGACGCCTTTCCCGGAACTGGCTTCCTGGGTCAGGGGAGTGGATCTTCTCTATCATGAGGCCACCTATACGGCCGATATGGAGGACAAGGCGGCCATGCATTTCCATTCCACTACCCGTCAGGCGGCGGGTTGCGCTGCCGAGGCGGGGGTCGGGAAACTGCTCCTGGGCCACTATTCGCAGCGAATCAAGGATTTCGATGCCTATCTGAAAGAGTGTACCGGGATTTTCCCCGACTCGGTAGCCGTGCATGACGGGGACGTATTTGAATTCTAAGCGGCAGACCGTATAAATCTATAGAAACACCGGGCATTTCTGGCTCCGGCGGCCAGCTTTCTCAGGACGGCATTAATTTTTACCTTTGCCGTATGAGAAGGTTACAAGTGTTTCTTTTGGTATTGCCCGCTCTTTTTCTGGCCTCCTGTTCGAAGAAGAGCGAGTTTGTTGACCTCTCCGGAACATGGCAGGTCAGCCTCGACAGTCTGGATACTTTCCAGCCCATTGCCCTCCCGGGAACGACCGACCTTGCAGGACTCGGTGAACCCAATACTCTCGAACCGGCCATAGACGGCGAACAGATACAAAGGCTGACGCGCCGGAATACATTCACGGGTGCCGCCTTTTACGTGCGGGAATTCGAGATTCCCAAAAATATGGCCGGCAGACCTCTCGCCCTCACATTGGAAAGGGTGCTGTGGCAGAGCAGCGCAAGCATTGACGGAGTGCCCGTCGGCGACCCGCAGGAAAGCCTTGTCACACCTCACCGTTACGTCATCGCGGAGGGCCTGGAGGCAGGACAGCACACGATATGCCTCAGAATAGACAACAGCAAGCGCTACGACCTGTCGTGGCGTGAACTTGCGCATTCCTACACCGACGACACCCAGATTATCTGGAACGGGGTCCTCGGGGAACTGTCCCTGAAGCTGCTCCCGCCGCTTGAACTCGCTCATACTGACATATATCCCGATGCGGCCGGGCGCACTGCCAGGGTTGTAAGCACGCTTGTACGCCACGACCCGGAAATCGCCGCGGCGACGATAGGATACGAACTTGACGGCAGGAGCTGCGGCAGCGTGACGGCCGGCCTTTCCGCGGATACCACAGTTGTGGAATATATCGTCAACTTCCCTGCGGACGCCCCTCTCTGGGACGAGTTTTCGCCGGCCCTGTACACGCTCGGCCTGAACTGTTACAGCGGAAAGAAGGCGACCGACTCGAAAACTTATGAATTCGGCCTGCGCGACATAGCTTCCGACGGCGACAGAATACTGATAAACGGCCGGAGAGTGTATATGCGCGGAACCCTCGACTGCTGCATTTTCCCTCTTACGGGCACCCCGCCAATGGATGAGGAGGAGTGGCGCCGCGAATTCGAGGTCTGCCGTGAGTGGGGTTACAACCATATACGTTTTCATTCCTGGTGTCCTCCAGATGCGGCTTTCCGGGTGGCGGATGAAATGGGGCTTTATCTTCAGGTGGAACTGCCCGTGTGGTCAAAGACTGTGGGCACGCCAGAACTGAACGCATTCATGCTCGAGGAATACAGGCGCATCATACATTTCTACGGCAACCATCCCTCGTTCTGTCTGCTTTCCGGCGGCAATGAAGCCGACAGCGGCTATGAATTTCTGAACGAGTTGCTTGTGTATATGAAAAATAGCGACCCCAGGCATCTCTACACGGCTACTACCTATTCCATGGGCGAGGGGCACAAGGGCCGTCCGGAACCGGAGGACCAGTTCATGGTGGCTTCCAGGACGGAGAAAGGCCAGATTCGCGGCCAGAATTCCATAGCTTCCCGCAGGCCGGACTTCCGGAGCGATTACTCGGCTACGGCCTCCGGGATAGATATACCCTTGATTTCGCATGAAATAGGACAATATTCCGTATATCCCGACATTAGCGCAACAGATAAATATACGGGCGTGCTTGACCCGTTGAACCTCAAGGGCATACGTGCGGAACTCGAGAAGAAGGGACTTTTGGACAAGGCCAGGGACTACACTCTTGCCTCGGGGCGTTTGGCCGCCATACTCTACAAGGAGGAGGTGGAGAGGGCGTTGAAGACTCCGGAACTCGCGGGATTCCAGGTGCTCGGACTTCAAGATTTCAGTGGCCAGGCTACCGCCCACATAGGTCTCGTGGATGCTTTCTGGGATGACAAGGGCTTGGTGGAAGCTTCATGGTTCAGGCAGGCCAATGCTCCCGTGACCCCTCTCGTGAGGTATTCCACGCCCTGCTGGACCTCGGACGAGACCTTCGTCGCGGAAATTGAAGTGGCGAACTACTGGAAATCCGACATATCCACCATGGTCGACTGGACACTATCCCTTGACGGCGGAGTCATAGCGTCCGGAAGCGTCCCGGCAGAACTGCCGACAGGCTACACCACTACGCTTGACGGGAGAATAGAAGTTCCGCTGGAGAGTGTGTCGGACGCGAGTGAACTTGAACTCAGGCTCACGCTCAGGGAAGGCGGCTGGACCAACAGCTGGAATATCTGGGTGTATCCTGCCGGACAGACCTTGGATACGGGAGAAGTTACCATAGCGCGGACTGCGGACGAGGCCCTGAATGTGCTCAGCGAGGGAGGCAGCGTGCTTTTGGCCCCGGATCCGCGTATGCTGGCAGGGGAGAGGGGCAAATTCGTTCCCGTCTTCTGGAGCCCTGTATTTTTCCCCGATGAAGCCGGGACCATGGGCATACTCTGCGACCCCGATGACCCTGCACTCGCACTTTTCCCTACAGACATGCACAGTGACTGGCAGTGGTGGAATCTCACCATGAATTCGACAGCCGTGGTGCTCGACGACATGCCGGAACTCCACGCCATAGTCGAGGCAGTGGACAATTTCGTGATGAACAGGCGTTTGGCATACATATTCGAGGCCCGGTGCGAGAGCGGCAGGCTGTTGTTCTGTTCAATGGACCTGCTCGGTCCGGCAGCGTCCTCGTGTCCGGAGGCCGGGCAGCTGCTTTACAGCCTTCTGGATTATATGAATTCCCCGACATTCAATCCTGAAGGCAGGCTGGATGTCGGGAAACTGAAGTCTTTCTTCGATTAATTCAGGTTCAATGTTAAATAGTAATGCAAGGTATTTGACGCAAAACTAATATCGCGGCCCTTAGGGATAAAGAAAGTGGTACGAAAGAGCGAAAAAAGTGAAGAAGTGCACGTTTGGCGGAAAAAATGGCTAAATTAGGGACGAATTTTACTGGGATGGCTATTCGTCCCAGTGCACTTAGGGACAGTTACAGATATGCCGACATCAATGAACCTGCCTGCTGGCTTTACTTATCATCTCTTGTACGTATTGCTGATACCGACATTCTTTATATGTTTCTGTTCAGTGTACGACCCCTTTGCAGTCAAGGACCTGTATAGCGTGGGAGGGAAGACCTTTTTCTTCCATTTCCTCATGCTGACCTCAATAATGATGGGGGTGCTGGTTATTACCCGCGTGATTTTCAGCCTCTTGTATAAAGTGCTGACCATGCAGCTCTGGCACTACCTTTTATGGTGCTTCGGAGAGGTCATAATCATTTCATTCTTCCACGCTCTCTACACCACGCTTTTCTTCGGTCATGAACTCCCTTATTTCATGGCCCTGCCGATCTGTTTCAAGATATGTTCGCTGGTGCTCATCTATCCTTATGCCCTCCTGGTTATGGCGAGGGAGCTTACCAACAAGGACCAGATGCTGGTGATGAAGGACAGTTTGTCCGAAAATTCGCTCGTGAAGTTCTATGACGAGCACAAGAGACTGAAGCTGACGATTGACCCTTCTGCCCTGCTCTACATCAGTGCCGAGGCCAACTATGTGAAGATCCATTATTTGGAGAATGACAAGGTGAGGGAATTTCTGCTGCGCAATTCGATGAAAAGATTGGAGGAGACCGTGTCGAAACACGGCCTGGTGCGCTGCCACAGGTCCTACTGTGTCAATCCCAAGCATATCAAGGTCCTGCGTCGCAATAAGGACGGTATCATCATCGCCGAGATGATAGAGGACGGGCTGCGTAAGATTCCCGTGAGCCGTCAGTACTACGAGTATCTTTCGGAGTTGCTTTAGCCCGGGGCGATACCGTATCCGACTAAGGTTTTGCTGCACTCAATCGAAAAAAGACTTACTTTTGCTTCATGAAAATAGACTTCAGCAAGATAGAGGAAAAGGCAATCGCCAATTTCCGCGGAGGCGAAAAGGAAGCCCGCCTCAAGATTTACGATGACGGACTCAACAAGATAATGCAGGCCCGCCTCGCTCCGGGAGCTTCCATAGGCATGCACACCCATAGCGACAACTCGGAAATCATTTTCCTGACTTCGGGTCGCGGTCATGTGATTTATGACGGCGAAAGGATAGAACTTTCTGCGGGAGACGTACATTATTGCCCCAAAGGCCACAGCCACAGCCTTATAAACGACAGCGACGCCGAGCTGGGCTTTTCGGCGATAGTCCCGGTACAGTAATTCCCGGCAAGAGCCGACTGAACGCTTATGGATACGCAAACCAAAACCCCCGGGACTCCCGTCCTGAACGCCCACAACAAGGCAGAGCACGAGCCGAGCCACACCTGCGAGCACATACTCAATGCGACCATGGTCAGGATGTTCGGCTGTCCCCGCTCACGCAACGCACATATTGAGCGCAAGAAAAGCAAGTGCGACTATCTCCTCCCGCAGTGCCCGGACGACGGGCAGGTCGCCGAGATAGAACGCCGCGTGAATGAGGTGATTGCGATGAATCTCGATGTCAGAGTGGACTTTGTCAGTCTTGACGAGGCTTCACGCATGGTGGACCTCGGGAAACTGCCAGAGAACGTCTCCGAAACGATAAGGATAGTCAGAATAGGCGATTACGATGCCTGTGCCTGCATCGGTGCCCACGTGAAGAATACTTCCGAAGTGGGAACCTTCAAAATACTCAGCCACGATTACAACAACGGTGTCTGGAGAGTACGCTGGAAAGTCCGGATATGAGGGACCTGCCACTTACAAACCTAACGAGGACGGCCCGTGGGTCGCCCTCTCCTGGTTTCCGAGTGTATTTTACGTCAAATTCTAACGGTCGCTGTGGCGCTGTCGATATGGGAAGCGGCCTTGGCTGGCAGTCAGAACTTATGACATTTCCGCGGCGGCCTTGCGACTTTCGCGCCTCCACAAGTGTTTCAGCGGCTTTGCCACCTCGTTGCGGAATGACTTCC
>CAZMTY010000040.1:8972-14252 GCA_964569595.1 uncultured Muribaculaceae bacterium | reverse complement strand
AGCTTAATGTGGACGGACTCATCAACATAAGCAATATTTTCGCTAAAGATCTCGCAAAGGTAAATTTCTATCTTTTCCTCGGACCCACCGCCAATTTCTCGACAGAGGCTTCCAAATTTACGGGAATGCAGGAAGGCATGATCGTCATGGTAGAGGAGAGCAATGATTTCAAAGTACGTGTAGGAGCTACCGCAGGTCTCGGACTTTCCTTTAATTTAACCCGCTCGTTTGCTCTCGGACTTGAGGGAAGGTTCGGAGTTACACCTTCAATCTTCGGCGACGGAGATCAGTATCGCAAGGCTGAGGGAACTACCAGGATAACCCTCAACGGAGTCTGGACCATAGGTGGAGCCAACGGCAAGGCCGCCCGTGCCGCAAAGGCCGCGGATGAAGCCGGGTACATTTCTCCGGAGGCCGCCCGCGCCATGGCAGACGAGGCAGTTCGTAACAATCCTCTCATCGTGGAGAAGCCTGTCGACAGGATAGTTGAAGTCGAGAAGATAGTCGAGAAGATTATGTATAGTGAATCTCCTGCTTCTACGGCCATATTCTTCGAAATCAACAAGACTGTCATTTCTCAAAGGGACAGGGTTCGTCTGAAACTTTACGCCGAGGCTATCAATGCCTGCGACAGCGACATCCATTTTGAGGTTGCAGGATATGCTGACAAGGCTACCGGAAGTGCACAGCGCAACTGGGTTCTTTCAGAGGGTCGTGCCAAGGCAGTTTACGATGTTCTCGTATCTGAGGGAGTTGATCCTGAAAGGCTTGAAATCAAGTATTATGGCGGAGTTGAAGCCATGTTCTACAACAACGACGTCCTTTCACGTGCGGTTATTATCAAGAGGAAATAATTCTCTGTAGATATGTGTAAAAACAGAGGGTGAGCCGGTCCGGCCCACCCTCTGTTTTGTCCTGGCCTTGATCCGGTGATTGGGCGGATTGCCCCGTCAAATTCAAGCAAAACTTGCATTGGTCTTGGCTTCTTATTATATTTGCCCGGAGTTTGTATTCTCTTGCCGCTACCTATGCTGGAGGAACTGAGGAAATATATCTCTGAACTGATAGCCATGTACGAGAAGGAGAGGCAGCGTGCCTGTTCTTTATCGCAGCTTCTGGAACAGAAGGAGGAAGAGACAAGAAAATACAAGGAGCAGATAACTGAATTGACCCTACAGATAGAGAATCTCCGGATTCAGGGCGCGTTTGAGGGCGGAGCGAACAAGGAAGATGCCCGCAGGAGCATAGACAAACTGATAAGGGAGATTGACAAATGTATAAAACTGCTTGAAAACTGAATATGCCGGAGCAGAAAGTAACGCTGGTAGTCGCCAACAGGGAGTACCCTCTCACGGCGGAGACTCCAGAGATGGAGAACCTGATGCGTCGTGCGGCCGGTGAGGTTAACGGGATGCTCGACAAATTCAACGAGCGTTATCCTGAAACTCAGTTAGTAGACAAGTTGGTGTTCGCGGCACTTCAGCAAGCGGCAATGAGACTGGACATGCAGGACACCAGGAAGGAGCTCGAAGACGAAGTGAGTTCGTTGGAGAAGGACCTCGAACGATATCTGCGGGATAGATAAATAGCCGTCAGGCCCATCTTCTGAAAGCAACACGTTCTTCGGAACCGGGTCTACTCGGGCTGAGGAAGGCAGGCCCGCCATGCGGGAAACCCGATACAGTACGGAGCCCAAATCTTATTTCAGATGCTTTTTCTGAAAGTTCGGCTGACGGCTTTTGTATATATGCAGTATCTGCTGTAAAAGGCGGATACTGTTTTTGTATGACTATAATTATTTGAAAGGAAGAGATATATGCTTTACTATGTAATCGTCGCAATTGTGAGCGCGCTCGTGGGGATTGCAATCTATATATTCGTCACGAGAATTGTGTCAAAGGGCCATGCCGATGCCATAATCGAAAAGGCCAGGGTGGAGGCTGAAAGCATCAAGCAGCAGAAGATTCTCCAGGCCAAGGAGAAGTTCCTGCAGCTGAAAATGGAGCATGAGAACCATGTCAACAACAGGAACGCGGAGCTCAAGGAGAGGGAGCACAACATCAAGGCCCGCGAGGGCCAGCTCAACCAGCAGGCCGGCGAACTCAACCGCAGGCAGCGGGACCTGAACTCCCAGCAGGGCCAGATTAACGCCCAGAAGGCGAAACTTGAGGCCAGGCTCGAAGAATGCAACCGCCTGACCATCCAGGTCAACAAGGAGTTGGAGAACCTCGCGGGCATGAGCTCGGAGGAAGCCAAGAAGATGCTGGTGGACAATATGAAGGCGGAGGCCCGCACCGAGGCCCAGGCCTATATAAACGACACCATGGACGAGGCGAGGCTGAACGCTGCCCGTGAGGCCAAGCGTATAGTTATCAATACCATACAGCGTACGGCCACGGAGACGGCCATAGAGAACGCGGTGACCACCTTCCCCATAGAAAACGATGAGGTGAAGGGCCGTATCATAGGTCGTGAGGGCAGGAACATACGTGCACTCGAGGCGGCGACCGGAGTGGAGATAGTGGTCGACGATACCCCGGACGCCATACTCCTGTCGGCCTTCGACCCCGTGCGCAGGGAAATAGCGAGACTTTCGCTGCATCAGCTCGTGATTGACGGGCGCATACACCCCGCAAGAATCGAGGAAGTGGTGGCGAAGGTCAGCAAGCAGCTCGATGACGAGATACTCGAGACAGGCAAGCGCACCTGCATAGACCTCGGAATCCACGGCCTGAACATAGAATTGGTGAAGCTCGTGGGAAGGATGAAATACCGCTCTTCCTACGGCCAGAACCTCCTGCAGCATTGCCGCGAGGTGGCCAATATAAGCGCGACCATGGCTTCCGAACTGGGACTCAACCCGAAAATCGCAAGAAGGGCCGGCCTGCTGCACGATATAGGCAAGGTCTGCGAGAACGATCCCGAATATCCCCATGCCATACTCGGAGCAAGGCTCGCCGAACAATACAAGGAGCGCCCTGAAATCTGCAACGCCATAGGCGCCCACCATGAAGAAATGGAGATGACCTCCATGTACGGACCCCTTGTTCTCGTTGCCGACGCCATTTCAGGAGCCCGTCCCGGTGCCCGCCGTGAGGTAATAGAGTCGTATATCAAGAGGCTTGAAGGAATGGAGAATCTCGCGGCCTCATATCCCGGCGTCACCAAGTCCTACGCCATCCAGGCGGGACGCGAACTCAGGGTTATTGTGGGGGCGGAAGAGGTCAATGACGAGCAGGTTGCCCGTCTTTCAACGGAGATTGCCCAGCGTATCCAGGACGAGATGACCTATCCCGGCCAGGTCAAGGTGACCGTAATACGTGAAACCAGATCAGTTGCAATAGCCAAATAAAGACTAATAACTGTAACCATGCTTAAAATCCTGTTTCTGTTCCTTGCCGTACAGCTGGGGAACGTCATAGACTGGAAGTCGGAAACCCGCCAGAGCGAGGCCGGCCTCCAGCTTGTGCTCAGTGGTGAAACCGCTCCGGGCATTGACCACGTGAGCGGCACTGTAGATTATATGACCTGTGTAGGTACACAGTGTAATATGCCCGAAGAGTGGGAGTTCGACATTTATCTGGCGGGTGAAGGCAGTTCGGCCTCCCCGGCAGAAGCCGGCACCACTATGGAATGGACTTTTGACAGTTCTTCATTGGAAGGCGGCAAATACCTGATAGTGTTGACGGGAACTGCCGACCCCGGAATCAACCATATCACCGGTACCATAGACTACATGACTTGCGAGGGTACCCAGTGCAATATGCCGGAGGAATGGGAGTTTGACGTGGTTGCCGAAGAAAGTGCGGCGGGAGTCGTTCCGGCCCTCGGAAGCGGTGCAGGAACGGTCCAGAATGTCGCGACCCTTGAAAGTTCCGGGGCCGGAGAGGAATCCTCGTCTTCTGGCGGGCTTTGGGGGCTGATACTGGAAGCCATACTCTGGGGCTTTGCCATGCTCTTGACGCCCTGCGTCTTCCCCATGGTGCCCATGACCATTTCCTTCTTCTTGAAGGGGAGCGAGAACCCCGCAAAGGGCCGTTTCCGTGCAACCATGTACGGACTTTTCATAGTCCTGCTGTACACGGTGCCCATCTCCCTCATCATAGGCATCACCTGGGTGGTGGGCGGCAGCGGAGTCACCGCGGACATATTCAACTGGCTGTCGACGCACTGGCTGCCCAATATAATCTTCTTCCTCGTGTTCATGGTCTTCGCTGCGAGCTTCTTCGGGGCATTTGAAATCACCATGCCCTCCAAATGGACCAACAGCGCCGACCGCAACAGTGACAGGAAGGGACTCGCGGGAGTATTCTTCCTCGCCCTCACCCTCGTGCTGGTAAGTTTCAGCTGCACCGGACCTATCGTGGGTACCGTGCTGATAAAGAGCACCCAGGGCGAGTTCTGGACGCCCATGATAACCATGCTGGCTTTCAGCCTTGCCTTCGCGCTTCCCTTTACCATTTTCGCCCTTTTCCCTTCGCTGCTCAACAAGATGCCCAAGAGCGGCGGTTGGCTCAATTCCGTGAAGGTTGTATTGGGATTCATAGAGATTGCGCTCGGTTTGAAGTTCCTGAGCACGGCTGACCAGACCTATCACTGGGGACTGCTCGACAGGGAGGTCTACCTCGCAATCTGGATAGTGGTCTTCACCCTGTTAGGATTGTACCTGCTCGGCAAACTCAGGTTCAAGTTCGATTCTCCGCTGGAGTATATCTCCGTCACGAGGCTTACCCTTGCGATTGCGGTATTCTCCTTCGTTGTTTATCTTATTCCGGGCATGTGGGGAGCTCCGCTCAAGGCCCTCTCCGGGTATATGCCGCCTATGGAGACCCAGGATTTCGTGCTTGGGTCTGGCCAGGTTGTTTCTTCGAATACCGCTGCCGTGCAGTCACAGGACAGCGGGGAGGGGGGCACGCTTACCGTGGCCCACGGGCTGAAGGCCTACGACAATTTGGATGATGCCATTGCTGCGGCCCGCAGGTCGGGGAAACGCATATTCGTGGACATTACCGGCCACGGCTGCGTGAACTGTCGCGAGATGGAGGCGCGGGTATGGTCCGACCCTGAGGTGTTGCGCCGTCTGCGCGAGGATTTCGTGATTGTCGCCCTGTATGTAGATGACAAGACAAAGCTTCCCGAGTCGGAATGGACCTACAACGACAAGGGAAAGGCTCTCAAGGATATTGGCCGCGTAAATTCCAACATAGCGATGACACGTTTCGGGGTGAATTCCCAGCCCAATTACTTCATCCTTGACCAGAACGGGGAGATACTCAAGGG
>CAZMTY010000040.1:0-8872 GCA_964569595.1 uncultured Muribaculaceae bacterium | reverse complement strand
CCGTATGGCTTGCAGGCTGTGAAAGTCTTGCGTATCTTTATAGTCAGCCTTGACACCTTTTCCCGCGCAGGGTCAGGGCAATAATCCATAATAAAAGCTATAATGAAACACCGCAGATTGTATCTCGCCCTCAGGTTGCTGACCTGTTTTCTGTTCATGCTGGCAGTAGCCATACAGCGCGACGCAAGGATATTCGGCTATGAGCTCCGGGAGTCGGACTCCGGAGAAAGCGCTGCTTCAGTGCCGGCTATATGCGAAGTGAACGGGAGCCTGATTATACTTACCGAGGATATAGCCAGGGACATAAAAGGCTATGGAGGCAGCATTCCGCTGAGGATTACCGTCACCGACGCCCACATCGCATCCATAGAAGTCCTGCCGAACTCCGAAACCCCCTCGTTTTTCCGGAAAGTGGAGCAGGAGCTGATTCCCGGCTGGATTGGCCTGTCGGTCGAAGAAGCCCTGAACAGGCAGGCAGATGCCGTGACGGGCGCAACTTACTCGTCGCAGGCAGTCAATGAGACCGTACTCCGCGCCATGCAGCTCGCAGCGGAAACCCTCGGGGACAATATTCAGGAAGAAAGGAGCGCAACTGCCTTACCCTTCAAGCAGATAATCACCCTGCTCGTGGTTCTGGGGGCCTGCGTGCTGCCGTTTTTCCTGAAATCCAAACGCTATCGTACGATACAGCTCATCCTGAATGTGGTAGTGCTGGGGCTCTGGAGCGGGACCTTCCTCTCCTACTCGCTACTCGTGAACTATCTCTCGAACGGACTTAATCTGAGGCAGGCCATAGTCCCGGTGGTAATCTTAGTCGTGGCCTTTGTCTATCCTTTCTTTGGCAGGACAGGCCATTACTGCAACTGGGTCTGTCCTTTGGGGGCGATTCAGGAACTGGCGGGGAAGTGCGTCAGGCGTAAAGTGAAATTACCCCAGCATATTTTGCGCGGTCTCAACCGCTTCCATGACTGGCTGTGGGCTGCCCTTATGCTCCTGATGTGGGCGGGAGTATGGTTCGACTGGATGAATTACGAGCTCTTCCTTGCCTTCCTCTTCCGTCAGGCCTCCGTCTGTCTTATAGCTGCGGCCATAGTCGTAGTGCTGCTCTCGGCTTTTGTCCACAGGCCCTATTGCCGTTTCATTTGCCCTACCGGCAAGCTCCTCAGTATATCCCAAAATCCCAAATAGCAATGAATACATCCCAACTGTTAAATTTACTTCTGGCCGCAGCCCTGGTGATTCTCTCGGTAAAAGTGGCCTTTTTCAGTGACAGGAAGCAGAAGTCGGAGGCCCCGACTGACGCCTTGACAGCTGCATCGCCGGCTTACGTTTCGGATGGCGAGACTGTGCTGAGCAATATTATGACGCGTACGAGCGTCCGTGCCTACGAAGACCGCGAGGTGGAAGAGGAGAAGATTGAGAAAATGCTTCAGGCAGCCATGGCGGCGCCCTCGGCGGGGAACAAGCAGCCCTGGAGGTTCGTGGTCATCAAGGAGAAAGCCACACTGGAGACAATTTCCGGACAAATCAATACCATGGCTATGGCTAAGGGTGCCGCTTTGGCCGTGGTCGTGTGCGGGGATATGGAGCATACCTTTCCCGGCGAGGGGGTAGAGTATTGGGTGCAGGACGCTTCGGCGGCTACGGAGAATCTCCTGCTCGCGGCCCACGCCATGGGCCTGGGCGCAGTGTGGTGCGGGGTCTATCCCGTGCAGGAGCGTGTGAAGTATATCAGCGGCCTGCTGGAACTGCCGGAAAACGTAGTCCCCATGGGCCTTATCGCCATAGGCTATCCTGCAGAAAATCCGGCTCCCAAAGACAAATGGAAACCGGATAACGTTCACTACGAGCGCTGGTAAGCTCAGAGTTTCTCTATCATTTTCGAGAAAAGTTCGCTCATACGGCCGGCAGCCATGTCGGCCTGTTTTACCACGTCGTCCCCGTCATTGAAATTCTTCTCGAGATTGAGGAAGTTGGAGATATTGGTGACGACTGACATTCCGAAAATGCGCAGGTTGCAGTGTCTGCCCACTATGACTTCGGGAATGGTCGACATACCCACCAGGTCGGCGCCAACGGTGTGGAAGAAACGCACCTCGGCCGGAGTCTCGTAAGAGGGGCCGGTACTGCCTAAATACACGCCCTTCTTCACGGGCATTTCGAGCTCTTCGCAAATGTCCTCGGCGAGGGACTGGAGTTTAAGGTCGTATGCACAAGTCATGTCGGGAAAACGCGGCCCGAGTTCTTCGATGTTGGGGCCGATGAGAGGATTGGGCATCAGATTGATATGGTCCCTGATGATAATGAGGTCGCCCACCTTGTAGTCCTGGTTGCAGGCGCCGGCGGCATTCGACACGAAGAGATATTCTATGCCGAGAACCTTCATTACGCGTATTCCCATCGTTACCATGTCCATAGAATAGCCTTCGTAGTAGTGGAACCGGCCTTGCATCGCAATCACGGTCTTGCCGCCAAGAGTGCCTATAATGAAATTGCCCTTGTGGCCAATTGCAGTAGAGACCGGAAAGCCGGGAATCTCCGCGTAAGGGATTACGACAGGATTCTCTATCTTTTCAGCGAGTTTGCCCAGGCCGCTGCCGAGGACAATGCCCGCCACGGGTAGTTTCCCTCCTGCTCTTTCTTTTATGTAGTCGGAGCACTGGTTTATCAATACCATTCTTTGGTCCATAAGTTTTAGGGTGTTTTATGTTATTTTAGACAGAACTTTACGTGCTTCCCTGATAATTTCCTTTTCGTCGGGGATTTCCCTGTGGCGCATGAGGAATTTCCCGTTGCAAATCACCGAGTCTATACAGTCCGAGTGGGCCGAGTATATGAGGTTGGCGAGGAAAGGTCCGGGGGAGAGGAAGAAGGTGTTGTCCGTATCGACTATGTTTATGTCGGCCAGGGCTCCCTCCACGATTCTTCCGCTGTTGAGACCCAGGGCCTTGGCTCCGTTGACCGTGGCCATGTCCATGAGTTCCCCCAGAGGCATTGCCGAAGGGTCGTCACGCCAGGCTTTCTGGAAGATGGCCGAGGTCTTCATGGCCTCGAGCATGTCGAGGTTGTTGGATGAGGCGCAGCCGTCGGTTCCGAGGCATATATTGATTCCGGCATCGCGCATCTCATTGTACATGAAGCGGTAGCCGGAAGAGAGCTTGGCGTTCGAGTTGATGTTGTGTATGCAGTGTACTCCGCGTGCGGCGAGTATCTCTATGTCGCGGGGACTGACCCAGAGGGTGTGGGCGGCGAGTACCGAGGGCGAGAGCACCCCGAGGCTGTCGAGGTATTCCACTGGAGTGAGACCGCCGTGTGCGGCCTTGCAGTCTTCCACTTCCTGACGTGTCTCACTGAGGTGTATATGGAGTTTCAGATTGTGCTCGCGGGCGAACTCGCTTATCCACAGTATCATGTCCTCGCTCACCGAGTATATGGCGTGGAAGGCTACGGTGAATATCATCCCGTTCTGGCCCTTCTCCCCGAGGTAGGGGCCGCTCTTTTCCATGCACTGCCGTTTCTGCCTCTCGCATTCCTCGCGGCTTCCCTTGTCCATAATATCGTATCCGGTGGCGATGCGGACTCCGGCTTCCCTGGCCGCCTTTTCCGAGGTGTCGAAGTACCAGTACTGGTCATTGAAGGTGGTGGTGCCGGTGTGGATCATTTCCAGACATGCGACCCTCGTGGCCCAGTAGACATATTCGCGGTCAAGCTTTTCCTCGACCTTCCATATCTTGCTTATCCACTCCTGAAAAATCATGTCTTCGCCTATGCCCCTCATCATGGACATGGGCGAATGGGTGTGCATGTTTATGAAGCCTGGAACGGCGGCCTTCCCGCTGCAGTCCATTATCTCGATGTCACCGGCAAGATTCCACGACATACTCGAACCTGCGGGCTCAATTTTGCTGATGAGTCCCCTGTTCAAGAGTATGTCCTTTTTTTCTTTGTCCAGGCTTATGTTTCTCAGAAGTATCGCTCCCATCAGAGGTCCTCGAATTCGAAATCGGAAGCACTCTCCTGCGGGCGCTGGGGAATCTCTCCGTTGAAACAGTTGTTCTTTATGTAATCAATGATTTCCGCAAGGCCTTCGGAGAATTTCTCGAAATCTTCCTTGTAGAGAAAGATTTTGTGTTTGTCGTAAGTGAAACTCCCGTCGGGGTTGTTCCTGCGCTTGCTTTCAGTTATTGTAAGGTAATAGTCCTTGTGTCCCTTAGTGGTCTTGACGTCAAAAAAGTAGGTACGCTTACCGGCCCTTACCGGTTTGGAATATACATCCTCTCCGTCCCTGCTGTCAAAGCGAGTGCGGTCGTAGTCTCCTTTGTACATATCAAAATTTTATTGAATTAATTGTCCACAAAAATAAAACAATTTATGGATTACTTGTTACCTTTGCAGGTCAATTTTGTTTGAAAGTATGCTTAACCGCAGAATTCTCCGAATTAAGGTTTTCAAGGCAATCTACTGCTATGCAGAGGACCAGGGAAAGACCCTCAGGGAGACTGAAGCCCTTTTGGATTCCTTGTGTGAGGCATCCAGGGATCTCTGTCTTTTTCTGCTTGCTCTCGTCGGCCCCCTTACCGAGGAGGCCTTTTACCGCATTGAAGCCGCCCGTTCCAAATTCAATCCCACCGAGGAGGAACGCAATCCCAACATACGTTTCGTCAGGAACGGGATAACTCCGTTGCTCACGCAGGACCCTGACTTTACCAAGATAACGGGGAAGAAGAAGCTTTCGTGGGACCAGTACGACGTGTTCCTGCACAATCTCTACGGGAAAGTGCGCGGGCGCAAGTACTTCAGGGATTATCTCGAGAAGGAGGATTACAACGGACTCGAGGACGATGCCAGGCTCTGGAGCCGTATCTACGAGCGTGAACTTGAAGATAATGAGGAACTTCACGGCATACTCGAGGACCTGTCGATATACTGGAACGACGACCTGTCCTATGCCATAGGCTGCTGCCGCAGGGAATTTGCCTCTCTCGGGAGCGGGGAAAGGTGGAAACTTCCTCCCCTGTACCGCAGCGAGATGGAAGGCGGGGGTAGGGACAACGACAAGCTCTTCGTGTATGGGGTGCTGCGCAAGGCCTACAACAACTTCGGGACTTACTTCGACCGCGTGGCCGAACTGACACCCAAGTGGAACAGGGACAGGATATGCGCCACAGACCTTGCCCTGATAGTCTGCGGAATGGCTGAGGCCGAGGCATGGCCGGAGACCTCTCCGAAAATCATAATTAACGAATATGTGGAAATAGCGAAGGCCTACAGCACTCCCGAGAGCAGTGCCTTCGTGAACGGATTACTTGACAAATTAATCAATAAACACTGATACAAATGCTTACAACAATTTTACAGGCTGCCTCGGCAGGTGGCGCCCAGCAGGGAGGATCATGGGGCATGATTATATGGTTGGTCGTGCTCTTCGCCATAATGTGGTTCCTCATGATTCGTCCCCAGCGCAAGCAGCAGAAGGCCCTCGAGGAGATGCGCAAGACCTTGAAGAAGGGCGACAGGGTGATTACTGCCGGAGGTATCCACGGGGTGGTTGCCGAGGTTGAGGAGACCACGGTGCTCATCAAGGTTGACGGTGAGGTGAAACTCCGCATGGACAAGAACAGCATCACCGTGGTCGGAAATTCCGACACCCAAAGGAAATAACAACAGCGCCGTAACACGGGGAATTGAAATGAAAAAGTGGGTGCAGATGTTGCTGTGCCTGCTTGTTTCGGCAGGCATCTGGTTCATTCACAATCTCTCGCAAAGCTATGTAAGCATTGTGAGCGTGCCTGTCGTGGCCGAAAGCAATCTGGACGGGCATTCCAGCCGTTCATCCACCGATGCGACCGTAACCGCCCAGGTCAGGGCTTCAGGCTTCCGTCAGGCGGCACTCTCGAGGCGTTTCAGGCGTCCCGTCGTGGTGCAGTTCAGTCCTGACGACCTCCGCTCCTTGGGGGGAGATATATTTTCGCCCACGACCTCGGATCTCTATAAGTACACCTCGGCCATTTTCGGAGAGGGCGTGACCATAGAGACTTTCATTTCCGAGCCTCCGAAATTCGTTTTCCCCGAAGCCACCCACAAGAAGGTACCGGTGCAGAAGGTGCATTCCATTACCTTTGCGCCACAGTACATGTCGGCCAACGGCATGGAGCTGCAGCCGGATTCCGTGGTAGTCTACGGGGAGACGTCCCGCCTGGAGAATATCAGTTACGTATTGACCAAGCCTTTGGAACTGAAGAACCTGCGCTCGAGTGCACACGGAAAGGTCAAACTCGATCTTCCTTCGGGCGTGAGGCTGTCCACGGACGAGGTCATCTATTCCATGGAGGTCGTGCGTTATGTGGAACTGAGTTCGGAGGTGAGGATAGAGACGCGTAACGTCCCGGCCGGAGTCGAATTCACCGTGCTCCCCTCGACGGCTTCCGTGGTGCTCAGATGCGTGTTCCCGGTAAGCGCCGACCCCTTCGAGTCCATGACTTTCTACATCGATTACGACGAATTCGCAAGTTCCATTACCGGACGTTGCCTCGCGAGGTGTAGCGGACAGCCGCCTACCGTCCTGGACTACAGCGTGGAGCCGGAAGTTTTCGACTGTGTGGTCACGGAAAGGTGAGGGGTATGAAGACTCTGCTTGTCACCGGACCCATAGGAAGCGGAAAGTCGGAAGTGTGCAGGTATCTCGAAGCCTGCGGCTACCCGGTCTACGATTGCGATTCGAGGACCAAGAGGCTATATGACAGCGTTCCGGGGCTCAAAAGCAGCATAGAAGAGGCCCTCGGGATAAGTTGGGAGGAGATAGGCATAATATTCAGCGATTCGGCGAGGAGAAAGAAGCTCGAAAGTATGGTCTACCCCTTGGTGGTGGAGGACATACTGCAGTGGAAGGCCGGGCTGGATACTGAACTTGCCTTCATCGAGTCGGCAATAGCCCTCGACAAGAGGGAGTTCGACGGGCTCTACGACGGGGTCGTTTTAGTAACGGCGGAATATGAAGTACGCTGCCGAAGGGACCCCAGGGCTGCGGCCCGCGACCGGCTGCAGAGTCATGATGCCGGGAGAATTGACCATATCATAGACAACAGTACTACAATAGAAGATTTACACCGTAAAACCGATAAATTGCTATGCAAACTGATTTAAAAAAAATACTTGCTGTATCCGGACAGCATGGACTTTTCCGTTATCTGGCACACGCCCGCAACGGAATCGTGGCCGAGGCTTTGAGCGATGGAAAAAGAACCGCCTTCAGCGCGAGCAGCAAGATCAACACCCTCGCGGACATATCAATTTACACCGAGGAAGGGGAAATGAAGCTTTCTGAGGTCTTTCTCGCAATCAACAAGGCCCTCGACGGGGCGGCGGCTCCCTCATCCAAGGCTCCCGAGAAAGAGATTGTGGAACTTTTCCTCAAGGCTGTTCCCCAGTACGATGCGGACCGCTTCTACCTTTCCCACATGCGCAAGGTGCTGGACTGGTATGGCCAGCTTGTGGAGTTCGCCTCTCTGGATTTCGTGAAGGAAGACGATGAAAAGCCGTCGGAGGATTAAGGTCGTAACCCTCGGCTGTTCCAAGAATACCGTAGATACTGAACATCTGCTGGCCCAGTTGCCCGACTCCCGTTTCGAGATTGTCGGGGACGACGGGCCGGTGGATTCGCTTATGCTGAATACCTGCGGCTTCATAGGCGACGCCAAGGAGGAATCCATAGCCGCCATACTCGAGGCCGTGCAGGAAAAGGAGAGGGGGAATGCGGGGGAAATTGTCGTCTTCGGCTGTCTTTCGCAGCGTTACGGGAGGGAATTGAAGGAAGAAATCCCCGAGGTGGACGCATGGTACGGGGCAAGGGAACTTTCGGAAGTGTTGGGACATTTCGGGTTGCCGGCCTCGCCTTTCGTTACGCGCAGGACCACAGGAAATTCCGCATACGCCTATCTCAAGGTCTCCGAAGGCTGCGACAGGCGCTGTTCCTACTGTGCCATTCCCTTTATACGCGGCGCCCACCGCTCCGTTCCGATAGAGGATATAGTGAAGGAAGCCGCCGGACTTGCTGAAAAGGGGGCCAAGGAGCTGATACTGATAGCCCAGGATACCACTTACTATGGTCTGGACATATATCGCAGGCGCATGCTGGCCCCGTTGCTGCGGGAGCTTTCGCAGGTGGACGGGATAGAGAGGCTGCGCATACATTATTCCTATCCCGACGGTTTCCCTGACGATGTGATACGCGAGATGGCTGAAAATCCCAAGGTCTGCCGTTATCTTGATATACCCCTGCAACACATTTCCGACAAGGTGCTCCGCATGATGCGCCGCAATGTGGACGGGGCGTGGACGCGGGAGCTGATAGCGAGGATGCGCAGGGAGGTGCCCGGAGTGGCTCTGAGGACGACGATGATAGTGGGGCATCCCGGCGAGACGGAAAAGGAGTTCAGGGAACTTTTGGATTTCGTGCGCGAAGCCCGTTTCGAGAGACTCGGAGCTTTCACCTATTCCGAGGAAGACGGGACCTACGGGGCGCTGCATTATCCGGACGAAGTGCCCGCTGAAGTGAAGCAGGAAAGGCTCGATGAGCTTATGGAAGTGCAGAGGGAGATTTCGCTCGAATGCAATCTGGAGCGTGTGGGGCGGGAGGAGAAGGTACTCGTGGACGATGTGGCGGGCGGCATGGCCGAGTGTCGCAGCGAGTTCGAAAGTCCCGAGGTCGACGGGCAAATCCTCGTATGCAAGGCTCCCGACTGGTTCAGGCCCGGAGAATTCGCCAAGGTGCGCATCACGGCGGCTTCGTATTATGACCTTGAAGCCGAGCCGCTGTCCCCGGCCGGAGCCGGTGATTTCTGACCTGTCCGTTTGCACATTTGTATTTTTGGGG
>CAZMTY010000039.1:0-14352 GCA_964569595.1 uncultured Muribaculaceae bacterium | reverse complement strand
TTCAGCACGCCACTCTGATACAGACTCTCGAACAGGAAGGCCAGGTTTCCTTCGGGCTCAGCCGCCTGCAGTCGGGGCTCTACGACAGGGTGATGCGCCGGACCAGATTCAGCGTAATCTCGCGTGCGATAATAAGTATAGCCTTTGCCATGGGATATGCCACCGCTTTCCTGTGGGGAGTCAATGGCCTGCTTGCAGGGACTGTCACTTTTGGCGCAATGACTGCTTTCCTGCAGTTAGTCGGCCAGATACAGCGTCCGGTGCTCGACATGAGTTCCTACATCCCGACACTATTCCACGCCGTCGCTTCGATTGACCGTCTGGCAGAACTCGGTCAGGACTCCCGGCCGGAGGACAAGGAGCCGATACGTATGCAGGTGCCGGCAGGTATAAGATTCAGCGGGGTTTCCTTCACCTATCCCGACGGGACCCGAAAGGTAACGGACAATTTCTCACATGACTTCCGGCCGGGCAGCCGTACCGCTATCGTAGGAGAGACCGGAGCCGGCAAGAGCACCCTGATACGCCTTATGCTCGCCCTCATCATACCACAGGAAGGCAGTATAGTGCTGTACGACGGGGAAAAATCTGCAGAGGCCGGGACGGAAACCCGCTGCAATTTTACCTACGTACCCCAGGGCAACTCCCTTCTGAGCGGCACAATTCGCGAGAATCTCCTGCTCGGCAATCCTGAAGCGGATGAGGAGAAGATGAATGAGGCACTCAGGACTGCGGCCGCCGAATTCGTATTCGAACTTCCGGAAGGACTCGACACCCCATGTTCCGAGAGTGGAGGCGGATTCAGCGAAGGACAGGCCCAGCGCATAGCCATTGCGAGGGCACTGTTGCGGGGCGGGAGCATACTGCTTTTCGACGAATTCAGTTCCTCGCTCGACCCTGAGACTGAAACCCGGCTGATGGAGAACCTCTCCACCACCCTGCCCGGACATACCATAATTTTCATCACCCACAGGCAGAAAATCACGGAATACTGCAGCGATATTGTGAAATTGAAAAGGCCGCAATGAACGAAAAAACTTCCAAACAATTCTTTGAGCTAATACGCTCCGGGCTTTGGGGCACTGAAGCCGACTCCTCGCTATTCGGCAGCGATACCGACTGGAACACGCTGTACCGAAACGCAGTGATGCAGTCGCTGCTCGGCATATTCACCGACGGGGTGAACAGCCTCCAAAGAGAGAAACTCCCTCCGGCCGATATTTCCCGCAGGCTGCTCTCCGCATCCGAGTCCATAAGGCGGGAAAATCTCAAGCTCGACTCCATACTGGCGGAACTTGTAATGCATCTCCGTCATGAAGGCATTGAGGGCATAGTGCTCAAGGGGCAGGGCCTCGCCCGGGACTACCTGCGTCCGGAACACAGGATGTGCGGCGACATAGATTTCTACCCGGGAAAGGACTTCGGACGAAGCTGCGAACTCGTCCGCGGAATGGACGTCAAGGAGGGAGATGAGCACGAGAGCAAAAAACACTTCTGCATCCATATAAAGGGCTGTACTATAGAAATCCACCGTTTCGTAGCGACAAGCCTGAATCCCCGCGAAGACAGGAAACTGAAAAAATGGGCGGCAACCCGGATAGACAGTGACCCGAAGTTGCGGCATATTGAAATTTCAGGGACGGAAATCAATCTGCCGCCCGTGGCTTTCGACTCCGTTTTCATACTCCAGCATATTGCAGGACACTTCGTTACGGGCGGAATAGGGCTGCGCCAGCTTTGCGATTGGTGCAGGTTCCTCCATGTACACGGAAAGGAAATCAATACGTCCTTGTTGGAAGAAGACCTTCACTACCTCGGACTGATGAATATATGGAGGCTAATGGGATGGATAGCCGTAAACTATCTCGGCCTGCCGGAAGAAGAAATGCCGTTCTACTCCCCTTCTTGCGGACGCAGGGCAGAACGTTGCCTCAAAATCATCCTTCGCAGAGGAAATTTCGGAAAGTATGACAAAAGCGGGGGCAGAAAGACGGACCTTCACTATATCCTGCGCAAAATACGAAGCTGTATTATCATGACGATCCAGGGGATGGAAATGATGAGTGTCGTTCCCCGGGAATCATCAGTCTTCTTTTTTTGGTACCTTCTCGACGGCATGCGCAGGCTATTCAGAAAATAATATCGACTATTTGAAACATTATCAAACAGTTTTAACAAATATTCAGATTTTTTTCATAGTTTTGCATACATTTGATTTTGAGTGTAACACATTAACTTACCTTATGGAAAAAAGTACAACTTCTTTACTTCCCTATACGTCTCCCGAGGCGGAAATCATTCTCCTTTATTCAGAAGGTATCCTCTGTGCATCTGAAGGCCAGGGGGAGGACATGGAGCCCGACTACGGTCTCTGGTAATATCTTTGAATACCGTCAAATTTTATCATCATGAAGAAACACCTATTCTTTCTATGTACCCTGACAGCTGTTGCCGTTGCGTGTAATGTTGAAGAAAACGGGCAGAGCACCGGTCTCCGTTTAGTGACTTTTACCGCCAGCTACGACAGTTCTGCCGATACAAAGACCAGCTACGATGATGGGGGACATTTCTCGTGGACGGCGAATGACAAAATTGCAGTATATACGGATGCAGAAGAGTTCTACACTCTGACTTTGTCAGAGGGAGCCGGCACCAACACGGGCAAATTCACCGGCGAGGTCAACGGAACGCCGACAGATTACGCCGTATATCCTTATTTGGGCACCCTGCCAAAATACGAAAACGGGATACTGGAAGTCTATCTTCCTACGAGCTACAACTGGGACTTTGACTCCTACACTGAAGCGAATAACCCCATGGTCGCCAAGGTTAACGGTGATGAATCCATTTCTTTCAAGAACCTTGGGGCTCTACTCAAGATAACTTTAATTCAAGTGGACGCCGGTGCCACCAAGGCATCTTTCTATAGCGGAAAACAGTTGACCGGTTTCTTTGAAGTTCAGGATCTCGGTTCCGATACCCCCTACATTACGGCCGAGGAGGATTTGGAGGGCGACACCGTGACCTTCTATTTTGACGAGCTCGAGGAGGCTACGGATATGATTTTCTACCTCCCCATACCAGTGGGTACATACTGTCTCGGTTTCGATATACAAGATAAGGACGGTAATTCCTTGTGGGCACACGAAATGGATTCTTCTTACGCTATCACCATAGAACGAAACACACTCATGATAATGGCTGACCTTGACAGAGCCACTATCAGGTAATTTGATTTTTATTGTAACCCATTCTTATCGATATCATGGAAAACAACAAACTTAGCTATACGTCACCCGAAGCGGAAATCATTCTCCTCTATTCAGAAGGTATACTCTGTGCATCTGAAGGCCAGGGGGAGGACATGGAACCCGACTATGGTCTCTGGTGATATCTTTGAATCTTGTTAAATTTTATCATCATGAAGAAACACCTGTTCTTTCTATGTGCTTTGGCAGCAGTTGCCGTTGCGTGTAACGTTGAAGAAAGCGGGCAGAGCACAGACCGTATAGTAACCGTCACAGCTACCTATGAGAGTTTACCCGACTCCAAGTCATACTATGAGGACGATGGGACATTCGCCTGGGCCGAGAGCGATGAAATCGCTGTGCACACGAGTGTAAACCGCTTTTATCGCTTCACTATAGTTTCTATAGATGAGGACGGGATAATAGCCTCATTCGTCGGTACTGTCAACGGCAGTACCACCGGCGTTGCCGTCTATCCTTACATAGCAGGCAACTTGCCGACCTACGATGGCAACGAGAGCATGACAGTGACCCTCCCGGTAAGTTATGCCTGGGTCGAGCGGATAGCGTACAATCCCATGGTGGGCTTCCGCGAAACGTTGACTCTTGATGAAGATGAGGAGCTTGCTTTTAATTTCAAGAACCTTGGAGCACTTTTCAAAATAACCCTCAACGATATACCCGCTACTGCCACCCATGTGGTTTTCTCTACCGGAAAGCAGATAACCGGCACGTTTACGGTGAACAATTTGAATGATGAGGATATTGAGGCTACCATTTCGGCGGGAGGGGAAACGGAGGACGATGGCGTGACTTTCACTTTTACCGAGCTTCAGGAGTCTGCAAACATGGTTTTCTACGTCCCCGTACCTACCGGCACTTATCCTTACATTGCCTTTGAGGTAAAGAATGCAAATGACGAGACCTTGTGGGCTTTTAGGGGACTAAGAAATCAGGAAATGACCAGGAACAAACTCATGATTATGCAACCGCTTACGTACCCCGAAGGCGATGCAGAAAATGACTTCCCGCCGGCAGATTATGTAGAAGATTGAGTGACCCAAAAGTGAACTTTTGGTCACACCCCTTACAGCACCGAAACAGGTGACGCGGACAATAGAGACCGGGAGCAAAGACAGCGAGTAAATTCAGGCTGGAACCGGTTTCCAGTAGTTCAGAAAAAGGATGAATCACTAAGGTTCATCCTTTTTTCGTGGTACCTTTCCTCTGCGAGCGACGGAATTCGGACGGCAGTACACCGAACTCGTTCATGAAGCATTGACGGAAGTATATCATGCTGCCTATGCCCACGCTCCAGGCAGCCTCGGAAACATTGCAGCCCCCGGCAGACATCAGCTCCCGGGCCTTATGCATGCGTTTTTTCCGTATGAACTCATTGGCTGACAGGCCGGTAAGGCTTTTGAGTTTCCTGTAGAGCGTGGAATTGCTCATATTCATCCTTTCGGCCAGGAAGGCTACGTCGAGAGTTTCCGATGCCATGTGTTCCTCAACCACGGCCGTAAGCATTTTCATGAACTTGTTGTCTTTCTCGTTGAAAAGGCTCTCCGCCTCCTGCATGGAAGCGACATTGCCTATGGTGGAAGAAAAGCGCGATGCCAGACGCTTCCTGGTCTCCAGGATGTTCCTCACCCTCGTCTTGAGCAGTTCTCCGGTAAAAGGTTTCACGAGATAGGAATCCGCCCCTGCCTTGTATCCGTTGTCCCTGTCCCCGATAGTCCCCTTGGCCGTGAGAAGAATGACGGGAATATGGCTGAATCTTATGTCCTGCCTCACCTTGCGGCAAAGAGCCAGACCGTCGAGCACCGGCATCATTATATCCGAAACTATCAGGTCAGGATTCACTTCCGCTATGCGGGAATAGGCCTTGGACCCGTCCTCCGCAGCGTAGACTACGAAACCGTCCTCCTGCAGGGTGCTTGATATATAATTCCGTATATCCTCGTTGTCTTCAGCCACGACCACCGTCGTCTTTCTCTCGTTTTCGGAAATCTCGGCGGCTTCGGGAAGAGGGGACGCCTCATTTTCAGAGCTTTGGGCCTCTTTGACGACATAATCGGGATTCTCCAAAGGCAGGATGACGCGGAAATAACTGCCGCGTCCCGGCTCGCTTTCGACCTCTATGGTACCCCGGTGCAACTTTACAAGTCTCTTCACCAAGGAAAGTCCTATGCCCGTCCCCGAGACGCTGCCTGCATCCTTCACCCTGTAGAAACTGTCGAAAATCCTGTCGAGCTGGTCGCCGGGAATGCCGCAGCCGGTATCCGACACTATGATTTCCGCCGAGGAGACGCCGCCAACCGTCAGAGGATTCAGGCTGAGACAAATCACCCCGGATTTGGTGAACTTGAACGCGTTCGAGAGCAGATTGTTGAGAATCACCGTAAGCACTTCCGCATCGAAGACCCCGTTTACGCCCGGGGAGATGTCCATACGGAAGGTCACGGAGGGATTCGTGATGGAATCGAAGAATATACGGCCCGTCTGTTCCGCGACGGCACTTATATCGCCGGGGCGCAGGGAGATTTCGTAATTGGAGGTCTCCGCCTTACGGAAATCCAGCAGACGGTTCACGAGTTCCAGAAGACGCTTCACGTTCAGGTTGAGGGTGGAAATCTTCTTGCGGGCGCTTTCGGGCAGGGAGCTGTCACCGTCGAGATCGGCCGCGGGTCCTACTATCAGGGTAAGCGGAGTGCGAAGTTCGTGGGTGATATTTGTGTAGAAGCGTATCCGCTCCTCATTTGCCTCTTTGGCGAGCGCCATGGATTCCCTCTCCATGCGTATGCTGTTTTCCTTTTCTCTCCGCCGGTGGTAATGGAGCACCACCATCCAGGCAGCTCCCATCGCAAGCAGGACATACAACACCCACGACACCGGACACCACCACAGGGGCCAGGAAATCCCGAGATTGAATACCGTGGACGGGCCGAACTCTCCGTTCAGGATTCTGGCCTTGACCGTAACCGAATGTTTTCCGGAAGGAATGTCGCGTATTCTGATGATCTGTGCGTCTTCGACCGCGTACCACGGCCCGTTGTCCAGGCGGACAAAATAATGCACGAATTCCGAAAGGCTGTAGTCATCGACCGAAAAGGTCAGACCGAAATTATTCTGCTTCCAGGAAATCTTCCGCACTTCTCCCGGAGCGACCCTCCTTGTCTCATACCCGCCTGCGGGAAGTTGGTCCGTATAGATAATGAAATCCTTGAAGGAAACTTCCGGAGCCGACAGGGGAGTTGCAAACTCTTCCGGGTCAAAGCCTAAAAGCCCCTCGGTACTGCCGAAGAACAAGTGGCCGTCCTGGGTCAGCGTACAGGAATTCCCGTTGAAATTCCCCGTAGACAAGGCCTTGAAGCCGCGATTGTTGAATTCCGTGACCTTCCCGTCCTCCATGTCCATCAGACAGACCGAAAGATTGGTACTGAACCAGAGCCCGCCCCCGGCATCCAGGACGAGAGCCTTGACGGCGTCGGAGGAAATCCCGTCCTCCATCGTGACTATGCGCTCTATTTCCCACTGCCCCTCATTCATTCCGAAGCACACCAGCCCCTCCCCCGTCGCTGCGTAGACCCTGTCCCCGACAGGCAGAAGCGCGGAAATCAGGTCGGAATGCAGACCGTTTGCGGTATTGAACACGGCCTTACGCCTCATCTTGCCGTCAAACACGAGTATGCCGCTGCCGAAGGTTCCCACCCAAAGGTTTCCCTGCCAATCCGTGCAGAGACAGCGCAGGTAGTTCTCGGGGAGGATATTGCAATCGGAATAATTTGCCAGTACCCGCTTCGAACTGCGGTCTACGGCATACAGGCCCGAGCCCGTCCCCACCCAGATGGTATCGTTGCGTTCGATGAAACAGCGGGCTTCGTTTATGTCTATCTCCTGCCTTCGGGCGAAATTGCTGTCCGCAATCACGGTCCGCCCCCCGAAAGTGCCCATCCATACCTCTCCTGCGGAGTCCTGATACAGGCCCGTGACCGTCCTGTCCGGGAGCAGCCTGCCTACCGTCACCCCGTCGCTGTCGAAAAGGTCCCTGTCGAGTATGTCTATGCCTCCGTGCATACCTATGACCATACGTCCGTCATTGAGGGCGAGCACTGCCGTGACATTCTTCGCCGAAAGCATCTCGGGAGCAGTCATCATACTGAAAGCCGGAGACTTGCACCCCACAAAGAGCACTCCCCTACCGTAACTGCCTATCCACAGGTTCCCGAAGCTGTCCTCACACATGTCCTCCACCGGAAGGTCGGCTATCTCCTCCGCCACTGCAAAGGGCACGAAACGGGGCGAACCCGAAAATTCCTCCAGATCGGCGACCCAAAGGCCCGAGAAATTCGGAGATACATATATATGTCTGTCGCGCGTGACGAGCACCGAATATATCAGCCTGTCCGGAAGGCCGGAATTCCGGCTGTTGAAGACCCTGAAGTTGTCGGTTACGGGATTATAGAGGGCAAGACCGAGGGCCGTTCCCACCCAGATGTTGTTGTCCTGATCCCTGTACACGCAACCTACCTTGCCCGAAGGCAGAGAATTAGGGTCCCGGGGGCTCGGACCCAGCGTGTATGCAGTCATGCTGGCAGGGTCAAGAACAGTGAGACCGTCCTCATAATGGCCCAGATACAGCCTTCCGTCATTGCCTATGGCGAAGTCTATAATGGAATAGTCCTCCATGCCCTCCACGGTGGAGGCGTTGTAGTGAATGAATTTCCCGGATGAAACGTCGTATTTCTCAAGGCCCCTGCGATAAGTGCTGAACCAGAGATTGCCCTCGGAGTCCTGTTCGACATGGGTGACCTCGTTGCAGGCCAGGGAGCAGTTGTCAGCCGGATTGCAACTGAAGAAAGCCGCGTCCCCCGTTGACCAATTGTACCAGCCAAGGCCGGAACGCTGGGTGGCGACCCATACGATTTCCCCGTTCACATCGGGCAGGACATCATTCAGGGCATTTCCCGGGACCGCTCCCATACTCTTGGTATAGGATTTGATTCTCACGCCGTCGAAACTGTTCATCCCCTCCTCTGTCCCTATCCACACCGTTCCGTCTTCGCCTATGGCTACAGACTGCACATAGTCGTTGGAAAGTCCGTCTCCGGTCCGTATCATTTTGGTAATCCAGCCACTATCGAAAGCTACCGCCTCCGATACGGCAAAAGACATGAGCAAAACGATTAGTAATAGATTCTTCATACCAAAGTCCTGGTCATTGGACAACTTTAACTGCAAATCTTCCAAAAATAATATAATTCTGATTCACTGACTAATTTAATATGCTTTTTTGAATTACATCAGACCTCAAGGCCCGTTCATTTCAGTACTTTTGCGTCCAGAAGCCCCAACAGCTTAATTAACCAAAAAATAACCTGAAAAATCTATTTCACCCTGCCACTTGCAGCCCTGACGGGAAAATGCTACTGCTTGAAGGGCTGCAGGTCGCTTTTATCCCTATCCTATCCACATCATCCTCACGGACGAGCGGGTGGGTAGGGATAACTAAGTGGCCCACCCTCGAGAACGGACCGGAAAATCGGGGTACTTCCTCAAACAGCCGGCATAACCAAAGACAAACGATAAAACGGCTCCCATGAAACAATATCTCTTAGCTGCAATCGTTTTATCCTGCTGTCTCTCGGCCTGCACGGGCCGGCAGCAGGCAGAGGAGATTTACAGTGTCCCTCTGACGAGCATCAGGTGCAGCGACCCCTTCATCTATGCCGACAATACGGACAGCACCTACTATATGTATTCTACCGGCGGAAGAGGCTATGTAATGGCCCGTGCCAGCAAGGACCTGATCAACTGGACCGAGCCTTTTGCCGTAATGCAGTTCCCTGAAAGCCACTGGGCCGGAAGCAACGCCGCCAGCTGGGCCTCGGAAGTACATTTCTACAAGGGGAAATACTATCTTTTCACCACTTCCCACAGCGAAGAGGTCATGGAGACCATTCCCGACCGCTGCGACATACCTCATAGGGCTACGCAGATTTACGTCGCCGATTCCCCGAGAGGCCCGTTCAGGGATTTCACCGACAACCATGCCCACACTCCCGACAACTGGGCCGCACTCGACGGCACACTCTGGGTGGAGGACGGTATCCCCTATATGATATTCTGCCATGAATGGCTGCAAACCACCGACGGAACCATGGAACTCGTACAGCTTCCCGAGGACCTCGGAGTTCCCGCGGAGGAACCCGTAACCCTGTTCAGGGCATCCGATGCATCCTGGTCCGGAGAAATGCTCGAATTGGGAGAAAAAACCAACGGGCTCGACCTCGGAGGCTACGTAACCGACGGGCCGTGGGTATTCCGCACACAGACGGGAAAACTCGGAATGCTCTGGTCCAGCTGGGGAAAAAAGAGATATGCGATAGGTGTAGCCTATTCAGTCTCCGGCAGTATCAAGGGGCCCTGGATTCAGGAGGACGAAGCGCTGTTCTCCGACAACGGCGGGCACGGAATGCTTTTCCGCAGCTTCGACGGCCAGCTGAAACTCTGTATGCACATCGTGGACGAACGCGATGAATTTCCGGCACGCAGACCCGTTTTCATCGATGTGGACGATTCCTCTGACAAACTCGTACTGCTTCCGGAAAAAGAAGCGACGGTCTTCCATTTCAGCAAGGACAAGACTATGCCGGGCAGGAAGGTGGCACTCAAGGATTTCGACAAGGATTTCCCCGAGGACTGGAGCGATTACAATTATTTGGTTCTCGAGATGAGCGCAACGAGCGGACAGCGCGTGTACCTCGGCCTCAATACTTCCGAAGGTTATAACGAACTGCGCATCATTTTCTATGCTCCCGGCGGGCGCATACGCACGGCTATCCCACTGAGCTTTTTTAGCGATCTCCCGGACGGGGCACATGACCTCGCTGCAACCTACAACCACCGCCGGCCTATGTCGTATATCAACATAGACCACGGCAGGCGGTCTCGCCTCGTCGGCGTGGATTCTATCGGCCTGCGTATGCACTGTCCGGTCAAGGATGAGGAAATCCGTCTCGAGAAAGTGTATCTCACCGTAGGCGACCCCGGAGACAAGTATTTCGGGGACATTCCTGTGGTCGACGAATTCGGACAGTGGAATCTCGGCGAATTTGAGGGGAAAGTCCATTCCGAAGCGGAACTCAGGGCGGCCTGGGCTGCAGAAGACAGGGAACTCGCCGCCTTCAGGCCCGCAGGACTTTCAGCATACGGAGCTGACTTGTCAAGGAGTACCGAAGCCACGGGATTCTTTGACGTGCGCCGTATAGACGGCAAATGGTGGTTCGTCGACCCCGACGGATACCTCTTCCTTTCCATCAGTTCCAACGGCATAGGCCCTGGCGGAGCGGGAGGCATGGTCGCCGACCCTCCCAAGGGCGTTTATTCCGAGAATGCTCCCGAGGGCTTTGCCATGTCCGAGACCCGCGCAAGGGGGCCCGAAGCCAGGAGGGCCGGGAAGATAATACCCTTGGGCGCTTGGAATCTTTACCGGCGCTTCGGTTCCGGCGACGCTACTGAGGCTGCGAATGAACTCGTGATAAAGCGCATGGACGCCTGGGGCATGAACACCATAGGCAACTGGTCTGACCGCAACTTGATCGCTCTCGGGCGCAAGCCATATATGGTTTCGCTCGCAGGGCTCGGAATACGCGAAGGCATTTTGGGTATGCCGGATGTGTATGCGGCGGATTTCTCCGAGAGGATAGACGAAGGCGTGAGACGCTCCGTGGAGCCTTACCGCGAGGACAAAATGCTCATAGGCTATTTCATAGGCAATGAGCCGACATGGAGCAATAAGGAATTGAGGTTGTGTGAGTTGATTATGGAGGCTGAAAGGAATATGCCGCTGCGCAAGGCCCTGCAGAGCTATCTGAAACAGCACGGCGACACACCCGAATCGCGCAAGGCCTTTGTCTACGAGACCTTCGACCTCTTCCTCGGGACTGTACAGCAGGCGCTCGAAAAGCATGACCCCAACCACCTGAATCTCGGGATACGCTTCGGCTCCGGCGTTCCTTCAGAGGAGGTTCTCGCCCTGTCGCGCAAGTATTTCGATGTCTACAGTTTCAACAACTACGGCCTGCTGCCCGACATGGAGAGCATGGACAGGATATACGAAGCCACGGGACTGCCCATGATTATAGGAGAATTCCATTTCGGGACCACGGACCGCGGGCTCGGGGAATCTCTCGTGCGCGTAACTTCGCAGGAGGAGAGGGGCATGGCCTACAGGAGCTATTGCGAGACCGCCTTCTCTCACGAAGCCCTGATAGGCACGTCGTGGTTCACCTGGTACGACCAGCCGCTGTTCGGCAGGAACGACGGGGAGAACTACAATATAGGGCTGATAGATGCCACGGACAGGCCTTACAAGTGGATGACCGACGCCATACGCGAGCTTTCACGCAACTGTTATGCGGTACACGAGGGCAACGTGCAGCCTTACCGTGTCGAACTGAAAAGAAGCGGAGGAGTCTTCCCCGACTTCTGGGAAACCGATTGAGTCCGGCCTGCGGGAAGCTGATTTTCATGAGTCCCGTTTACCTTTGTCCGGCGAGAGGCAGACACTTGGGAACGATTCAAGAATCAGGTTAAAAGACAGCACAAGGTATCGCGATTATTTAGTAACTTGCATAGTTTTTTAACCTAAATTCGTTGAAAATTGGAAACAAACAAGAAAAGTTTCAGGGAAGAGGTCCTGGCATATCACGAGACCGGACGGCCGGGCAAGATTGAAGTAGTTCCCACCAAACCGTACAGCACCCAGAAAGACCTTTCCCTCGCATATTCCCCCGGGGTCGCAGAGCCCTGTCTGGAAATCCGGAAAAACCCTGAAGACGCCTACCGCTACACCGGCAAGGGCAATCTCGTCGCAGTAATCTCCAACGGCACCGCCGTGCTCGGACTCGGCAATATCGGAGCCCAGGCCGGCAAACCGGTAATGGAGGGCAAGGGCTTCCTGTTCAAGACATTCGCCGACATAGACGTATTCGATATAGAGGTCAATACCACCGACACGGAAAAATTCATCGAGACCGTAAAGAACATCTCCGTCACCTTCGGAGGCATCAATCTCGAGGACATCAAGGCCCCCGAATGCTTTGAAATCGAGGACAGGCTCAAGAACGAGCTGTCCATTCCCGTAATGCACGATGACCAGCACGGAACGGCTATCATTTCAGCCGCCGCTCTGCTCAACGCCCTCGAACTCAACGGAAAGAAGATTGATGAGGTGAAGATAGTGGTGAACGGGGCCGGAGCGGCCGCCATTTCCTGCGCAAAACTCTATATCACCCTCGGAGCCAGGCCGGAGAACATGGTCATGTGCGACAGCAAGGGCGTCATCTCCACCCGCAGGCATGACCTTAACCCGGCCAAGGCCGCCTTCGCTACCGACAGACAGCTTGAAACCCTGGAAGAGGCCCTCAAGGGAGCCGACGTATTCCTCGGACTCTCGGTCGCCGACATCCTTACGCCCGACATGGTGCGCAGCATGGCCAAGGACCCCATAGTCTTCGCCCTCGCCAACCCGAATCCGGAGATACGCTACGAAGTGGCCATGGCCGCCCGTCCCGACCTTATTTTCGCCACCGGACGCTCCGACTACCCCAACCAGGTGAACAATCTGCTCGGCTTCCCCTACATCTTCCGCGGAGCCCTGGACGTACGGGCCACCAAAATCAACGACGAGATGAAGATAGCCGCCGTGAAGGCTCTCGCCCGGCTCACGAAAGAGCCCGTGCCCGACATGGTGGCGGCCGCCTACAATGACGACAACATATCCTTCGGACGCAACTATCTGATACCCAAGGCGCTCGACCCGAGACTCATTACCCGCATATCCATGGCCGTAGCCAAGGCGGCCATCGAATCCGGAGTCGCCCGCAAGACCATAAGCGACTGGGACGCCTACTGCCAGGAACTCGAGAAGCGCATGGGCCGTGACGACAAGCTGATGCGCTCGATACGCTCCATGGCCTGCACCGCAAGCCCCCGCCGTCTCGCATTCAGCGAGGGTGACAATCTCAAGACCCTCAAGGCCGCCATACACCTGCTTACCGACGGGGTCGCCAAACCGATTCTCATAGGCTCCAAGGACAAGATTCACGAACTGCTCGAGAAGCACAACCTCACACTCGACGACAGTTATATCCTTGATTTCCGCAGCGACGAGGAAAAGGACACGCGCCTTCGTTACGCCAAACTCCTGTACTCGAAGATGAGCCGCCAGGGCATCAACTACGACGAGGCCATCAAACTGATGATGAGGCGCAACTGGTTCACGATGATGATGATAGCCTCGGGCGATGCCGACACTTCGCTCATCGGGTACGACCACAACTTCATAGAGGCCCTCTCCCTCGTACGCAAGGTGTTCGGACTTCCCGAAGACCGCAGGCTCGGCGCGATGAGAATCATCACCACCAAGAGGGGCCCCATGTTCTTCGCCGACACTGCCGTGAACCCCTCCCCCAGCGCCGAAGATTTGGTGGAGATAGTTCTGATGAGCGCCAGGACGGTGCGCCGTTTCGGAATAGAACCTGTCATCGCCATGCTCTCCTACTCCAACTTCGGCACCGATGACGGCACGCGTTCGGTGAAAGTGGCAAAGGCCGTGGAAATCCTGCACGAGAAATATCCCGACCTGCTCGTGGACGGCGAAATGAAGGCAAACATCGCTCTGGAACGCGAGACCAGGGCAAGGCTCTATCCCTTCAACAAACTCGGCGACCGTGAAGTCAACACCTTCATCTTCCCCAACCTCGCATCCGCGAACATATCCTACAAATTAGTGGAACTGCTCGGAGGCGCCGAGGTCAACGGCCCCATACTTATGGGACTCGACCGCTCCAATATCCACCTCGTGGCCGAGCATATCAGCGAACGTTCGCTAATCAACCTCGGAATGATTGCCGCGGCCGTAGCGAAGGCGGAAAACGGCTGAGATATCACTTTGCCCTGATTTTTCTTTCGTATTCCATTGCCAGTCCGCCCTCACCGGTCTCCTTGTACAGGGAAGGCAGATCGTGGCCGGTCTCCTTCATTGCCCTCACCACCGCATCGAAGGACACCCGGTGAAAGCCGTCCGAGTACGAAGCAT
>CAZMTY010000038.1:9789-15301 GCA_964569595.1 uncultured Muribaculaceae bacterium | reverse complement strand
GCGGAATCGCTTGATAAAAAATATCTGCTCGTCGGAGAATGCAAATGGACAACACAAGAAAACGGCAAACAACTGACTGCCGAACTTCTCCGTAAAGCCAATCTGCTGCCGTTTGCTCAAAAATACACTATCGTTCCGGTGCTGTTCCTCAAGAACGTTCCGAAAGATGATATTGGAAATTCGATATTACCGGAAAAGCTTATTGAATTAATCTAAGTCACTCCGACGGAAAAACCCATCGCTATTTGCCTGACTTTTGCTACTTTTATGAGGTATGTCGCTCAGACGCGACTGATATTCCCGGCAGTTGTCCTCAGCATGGCAGTCCAGAATGCAGCCCGGCTGCGGAACTACTGCGGGCCGGGACTTTCTTGAGTCCGGAGGCGCGAGCGGGAAGCCAGTCCCGCGGGAAAGCCGGAATCTATTGACATATACCTTTATGACATATTTTTATCTAACCCTGTAAATTAGCATGATGAGAAACAAAATCCACCGATTCCTGGCCATGGCGGCACTCGTCCTGGCCGCAGGCCCGGTCACGGCTGTCATAGCACGTGCCTCGGAGCCGCACAATGAAGCCCCCAGGGCCCCCGTTTCGGATACGCTCAAGTACGAAAAGCCTGCCGTATACTGGGAAGAGGCTCTCCCCGTGGGCAACGGCAGAATAGGCGCCATGGTCTTCGGCGACCCCTTCAGGGAACAGCTCCAACTGAACGAGGAGACCCTCTGGCAAGGCTCGCCCTACAACAACCACAACCCCGAGGCCCTCGAGAATCTCGACCTGATGCGCAGCCTCATCTTCGAGGGCAAATTCGCCGAGGCACAAGCACTCGGCGGAAGCAAGTTCATCAGCCAGGTGGGTGACGAAATGGCCTACCAGACCTTCGGTTCGCTGATGATAGAGTACACCAACCGCAGGGAGGACAAGCGCGACCTCGTAGACTACAGGCGCTACCTTGACCTCGGCAACGCCGTGACCGTCACCGAGTACAGCTGTGGCGGGACAAAGTACAGGGAGGAGGTCTTCGCCTCGTTCACCGACCAGCTCATAATGGTGCGCATACGCACGGACAGGCCCGGAGCCATAAACTGCCGGCTCTATTACGAAACTCCCATGACGGGGGCCAGCACAAGCGTGACCCCTGACGGACTGCTGAGACTCGAGGGCATGAGCTACAGCACGCCTTTCTTCGAGGGCAAGGTCCACTACGTGGCGGATGTGAAGGCGAGCAGCCCCGACGGACAGATTACGCCTTCGGAAAACTGCATAGAAGTAAGCGGGGCCGGGGAACTGGTCCTCCATATAGCCATGGCCACCAACTTCGTGAATTTCAGGGACCTGTCCGGCGACCCGTACAAGCGCAACGCCGAGTACCTGACGGCTTCGTCCCGGGATTTCGACGAGGCAATGGCCTCTCATTCCGCATATTATCGCCAGCAGTACAACAGAGTCAGACTCGAACTCGGCGATACAGAACTGGGGTCACTGCCCATAGAGCCGAGACTCTTCAACACGGCCGATACCTTCGACCCCGACCTCATAGAAACTTATTTCCAATATGGGCGTTACCTGCTGATTTCCAGCTCACAACCCTCTTGTCAGCCGGCCAATCTGCAGGGAATATGGAATCCCTACCCCCTTCCGCCCTGGAACGCCAACTACACCACGAACATCAACGTGGAGATGAACTACTGGCCTTCCTATCTGACTGACCTGCGTGAGCTTGCCCAACCGTATATCCAGATGATAAAGGAAGTCTCGGTGAGCGGACAGCAGTCGGCAAGGGAGATGTACGGATGCCGAGGATGGGCACTGCACCACAACACCGACCTGTGGAGATGTACCGGAGCCGTGGACGTGGCCTACTGCGGAGTATGGCCCACCTGCGGGGCATGGTTATGCAACGACCTGTGGGACTTCTATCTGTTCTGCCCCGACCGCGCCTATCTCGAGGAAATCTATCCCTTGATGAAGGGTGCCTGCGAATTTTTCGTGGACTTCCTCGTCGAAGACCCCAACACGGGCTATCTTGTGATTGCCCCGTCCAACTCGCCCGAGAACGGACCCAAGGGCAAGGGCGGCCACCTGCACGCGGGCGTGACCATGGACAACCAGATGATACGTGCGCTGTTCGCCAACACCCGTGAGGCCGCGGAACTGCTCGGGGGACTCGATTCACGCTTCTGCGACACTCTCTCGACCATGGCCGGCCGGCTGACTCCCACCAAGACAGGACGCTACGGCCAGATTCAGGAATGGGCTGAGGACTGGGATGACCCCAACGACCACCACAGGCACATTTCCCACCTCTGGAGCCTCTTCCCCGGGAACGACATATCTCCCTACAGCACGCCTGAACTCTTCGAGGCCGCCAAGACCACCCTTATTCAGCGCGGCGACGAGTCCACGGGCTGGTCTATGGGCTGGAAGGTCTGCTGCTGGGCAAGGCTTCACGACGGCGACCACGCCCTGAAGATGATAAAGGACCAGCTCAGCTACGTAAGTCCCGTTGTGCGCAGCGGACAGGGCGGAGGCACCTATCCCAATCTTTTCGACGCCCACCCGCCTTTCCAGATTGACGGCAATTTCGGCTGTACGGCCGGCATAGCCGAAATGCTGGTACAGAGCCACGACGGTGCCGTCCACCTGCTTCCCGCCCTGCCTTCCGAATGGAAAGAGGGCAGCGTCAGCGGACTCAGGGCAAGGGGAGGTTTCGTGCTCAGCAATATGGAATGGAAGGACAATACCCTTGTGAGCGCGGAAATACTCTCGGAGGCCGGAAAGACCCTGCGCATACGCAGCAAGGTGGCCCTTGAAGGACTGAAGGCCGCCGGATCCGAAACGGACGGCAGCCTTGTCTATGAAATTCCTACTGTAGCCGGACAGACGGTAAGGCTCACTGCGGCCCGATAGAGTCCGTCAGCGCCTTGTCCACTCCGCTTTCAGGGAATGCAGCATTATACGGCTTTCAGTGCCTACGGTGCTGGTATGCTGGAGACCGAGGTCCCAATGTGGCAGAACTTCCACTTCGGCACTGAGTTCGGCCGAATGGTGTACAGCCGGGTCATCCGCGAGTTCAGGCACCCTGCCCGGACCGCTGACCGAAGCCTTTAACACATTCCCCTGGACGCTCAAGTCCAGCACACAGCCGGTGAGGAAACAGTCTACAGTCACGCCTTCAGTCAGGGGCGTGACTTTTCCGTTGTCATATCTGACAAGCAGCACGTCCACGGCATTGGCATACTTGGTCGTGCGTATCACCCTCAGGGCATAGCCGCTAAGGCTCTCATTGTCGAAGTTGATAAAGAGGTCGAGATACTGCTGCCTCGCGCTTGCGAAGCCCTGTCCGCCGTCCTTGGCCGGATCAACCTGCCAAGTTACACTCATGCCGGAATAACTGCCTTCGACCGCGGTATAGCGCAGTCTCGCTCCTTGCTGCAGCTGTTGCAGTCCCGTGCCTTTCGCCCCGTTGATGCCTGTACCCCAGGTCCAGCAGGGTTGATTGAGGTCGGGCGTCCAGTCGTATTCCCGGGTGTCCTCGGGCTTGAACGCATCCACGGTCCAGAAGCCGGGCCTGAGTTCCGTGCGGTTCTCGCAAGGGAAATCCGAAAAGTCGGTCTCATAAACGAGTACGGGCGCATTTCTCAGGGAATCTGCGAGTTGAGAGAGGCTTACGGGCCTGCGGGAAACAAAGAACACTTCCTCCCCGGCTTCGCAGCGCAGGTGCTTCGGTCTCACACCCACCGCGAGATAATGGCCCACATCCGCCCGACTGAGCCTGTATGAAGTCTTGGGTCCGCCACGGCTTACGCTCACTGGCACCGCCCTGCTACCCTTCCTGTCGTCGCAGCGATACCAGGTCACGAGGGACTCGTCCTTGCGCCCCTGAAGGTCAAGCAGATAGTTCACACGGGCCTCGCCGGCGGAAATCTCCATTGCCGGAAGCTCTGTAAATTCCGGGGCAGGGACGAAATCCGGCATCACCGTGAGGGTCAGTGCCGCCTCAAGTCCGCCTTCGCTAATTGCCATCAGGTCGAAGCTGACCGTCCTGTCCTCATCGTTGCGGGCCGTGACCGTACATTCCGGCCCGGTGCTGTCCGAAAGACTCACAAAATGCTCGAAACCGGGCTGCACCTTCCAGCTGACTTTCTGATTGTCAAGCCTGAAGCCGGCATGACGGAAAAGGGCGGCGCTGTAAGTCGCTGAATTTCCTCCCGTCCGCAGGGTATCGTAACGCACGCCGAGTTCCATGCAGGTAGGCAGGGCCGAATAATCCCGTTTATCCCTCTCGCCAAGCCTTTCCACGGTCTCCCTGATTCCCTGGGGGTCCCAGCCGTCCTCGCCACAAAGCAGATTGTAGGTGTTGTAAATCACGCTGCCGTCATCGTCAGTCAGGCGGTATGCCCCAAGCTGGGCGTTACGGTCGAGGCTGACGGTGTTATAGGGCTTGGAAGCGCCTATGAATGCGGGGCGGCCGTCAAGGCTGATACCGTACTGATAGCAACGCAGCCAGGCTTCGGGCCTGAATGTCCATTCGAGGGACACGGGCTGTCCGCCTGCATGGAAACGGCAGTCTACGAGGGAATGCCGGCCGACCGACTTGCTGATCGCCTGAATATCGAGGCCGTGGAGTATGTTGAAGTCGCAGTCCATGAACACGGAGCCGCAGGGGTCGACGCTCCCGAAAGGCTGGCGTCCCCAGAAATCGAAGTCGCAGCCGAGATAGACTCCCGAATGAGCCAGGGAGTCGTCGGTGCATTCGAAATGGCAGTTCACGAAGAGCAGACGTCTCGCCCCCGAGAGAGGGGTGAGGTTCAGCCTCGAAACGAAGCGCACGTTCTCGGCCAGTACCCTGTCGCCGTGACAGAAGGCCAACTGGGCCTGGGTAATGGCGGAATTGCGTTTGGGCCTGTTCAGAGCGGGGTTCAGGGGATATTCCAAGTCGATGTTGCAGTAATTTCCCATGGTCAGGTTGCGCACGACCAGGTCGTTGCCGTAGAAATCGAACATGGTGAAGTTCCCTTCCGCCCCCTGGGTCTGGCCCCTCGCACTGGCGAGCACCACATCACGCGGGTCTGCACTCATGCCGAGCAGCTGGAGACTCTCACAACGGACAGTCAGGCCTATGGGAGTCGAGACATCCGTCGGACGCCTCGGCTCGGGGTCGTCAGGGTCGTCTACCCAATAGACCCAGGGCGCGATATACACCCTCATGGGCTGCTCCGGAGTGCCGTCCCTCAACGCCGACATAGCCTCGTTGAAGTCGTTGAAAACGTAGGGCGAAGCCGCCTCGCCGTCGCTCAGACTACCATCGACATACAGAGAGTATGGCCCGAGAACCACCTCCTCCCCGAAATAGTCAATAGTCTGTCCGGCAAGCGCGCCCGCCGAAAGGGCGAGCGCTACCAGACAGATTACAGAATTACTGAAGAATCTGAAACCTTTCATGATTCAGGTATTATGACTGCGGCAATCCGTAGCCGTTGGTCACATTTCCACCGGACTGCTGCA
>CAZMTY010000038.1:5614-9689 GCA_964569595.1 uncultured Muribaculaceae bacterium | reverse complement strand
TGTAATCATATACGCCTCTCCAGCCGGGAGACTGAACGGGGTCGCCGTCCACTCTGTCATATACAAGTGGATCCTCCTTGTAAACGTACTTGGTCCAGATGTAGGCGGGGAAGGTGCGTCCGTTGTCGAAAGTATAGTAGCCGTCGGCATCGATTCCCGCTATGACTTCCTGAATGTAGGCCCTTACAGTCTTTGCCTTCTCGGTGAAAGTTCCGCTGCGGACCTCGTTCCACTTCACATCGCCCTCTCCGAGACACTCCCTCTTTACTTCCATGGTTACGGCCTCAACAAGGTCGTCTCCGCTGAGTCCGGAAAGTCTGTGGTCAGTATCACCGAAAGCGCGGTCACGCAACTGGTTGAGCATATCCAAAGCCTCCGAATCATCGCCGAGCATGGCACTGGCTTCCGCGAGCAGGAGCATGGTATTGGGAACCCTGCGCATCACATAATTCATCCCAGAATTTCTCTGGGCCGTTGTGTAAGGCGGGTTCATCTTGTTCTCGTCCCACTTGTTCATGGCTATTCCTCCGGAGCAGCGTGAGCCGGAAGTGAAGGAGATAATCTGTTCGTTGCCGGTACCATCTGAACCGGTAACTACCGCTGAAGCATCCCAGCGACCGTCACCGTCCTCATAGCCCTCGTAGTAGAAGGTGGGCATCACGCGTATGCCGCCGAAGACCTTGCAGGGTGCTCCGTTGGAATTGCCGCCATCTGAAGGACGGCCCTGAGAATAAGGCCTTTCAGACTGATTGGGAGCGATATTGCCAACCTCCCATATAGATTCAGGAGACAATTCCATATCGTGCACGTACTGGAAACCGCGCTGGAAAGGGTTATTCGCATAACTCCTGTCATCAACAGTGATAAGTGAAGTACTGCCGGCATAGTCGTTAAGAACCCGCCGGAGATAGGTCTGGGCCATCGTGTAGTAGTCCTGCCAGTCGGTACGGCGGGAGTAGGAGTAGCCGCTGTCCGTGTACAAGTCGGTGAATGTAACGTCACCGTAGAGACCGTCTACATCCAGACGTATGGTCTGGTAACCTCCCGACATCAGGGCAGCCTCGCCTATGAGGTGGTTCGCGAAGGTGCGGGACATCCTCTCGGCGGTAATACCACCCTCGCCAAGGACGTACATCAGCGGTTCCACCCTGATGAGTTCCTCGATACAGTAGTCAAGTATATCGAAACGCGAGGTAAGGCTGTAGCCGTCTTCCGGAATGCTGTTCTCTATTCCGAAGGGCACGTCACCGAAATGTCTTACGAGTTCAAAATAGCAGTATGCCCAAAAGGTACGGCACTCGCCGTAAAGCTGTGTCCAGTCATTGGCCGTGCCTGCCTCCACCGCCTCAAGGTACTCGGACTTCTCCTCGATTATCGAAGAAATCCTGTCGCACCTGGCCAAAATGGAGTACAGTGCATTGAATTGAGTTGACCTCGTATCTATCGATGCTGTTTCAGGGTGCAATGTGCCGATACGTGTGTTGGCCGAATTGTATTCCGGATAATATTCCACATCCGTACAGGGGTCGTTCCAGTTGTAGTTGCCGCCTCCAGCAACGCTGCCACGGTATGTACCATAACACCAGGCCAAGGTCTTGAAGGTTTCTGAAACCGAAGATGTAACGAATTCATCGTCCGTCTCTGCCGGGGAACTCACAGACAGGAAATTCTCCATACATCCGGCTATCATGAGACTTCCTGCAACCACGAAACATCCCAATAATATTTTTTTCATTTCTTATCTCCTTTATTGGTTAAAATGATAAATTGATTCCCAGTACGAAAGAGCGCGCCCTAGGATATGAGCCCCAGTCCAAACCGGGTGTAGGATAAACAGCACCGTTCATATTCTCATTGGTGCTAACTTCAGGGTCAAGGCCAGAATAACCGGTGATAGTCAAGAGGTTATATATAGTAAAGTACAACCTCATGCTGCTTATACTCAATGCTCTGGCAAACCTGGAATCAGAGGGCAGGGTATAACCGAGTGTCATCGTGTTAAGTCTCAGATATGAACCGTCCTCAATGCCAAGAGAGGAGACCACTCCGTCCTCATTATAGAACAAAGGATACTTGGCATTAACGTTTGCGTCGTCAAGTTCTTCAGGTGTATTGAGACGAATGAGTTCATTATCGCGTATGACATATATTTTGTAGGAATCTTTGAGGATAGCCAACTTGTTTTCATACACACCTGTTTCCTTGTAACCGTTCATGGATGCCATCTTGTTGACATTGTATATCTGGTTGCCCACGCTATAGTTGAAATACAGGCCGAGATCCCAGTTCTTATAAACAGCACTTATATTGAAACCTCCGGTAAAATCAGGATTCATATCACCTATAACTACATAGTCAGATGCATCCACTACACCATCGCCGTCAGTATCAACGTACTTGGCCATACCGGGATAAGCATTCTGTCCCGTAGGCGTGGTCATACCGTATACCACTCCGATAAGGGTGCTGCTCACATCGGGAACACCGTCTTTCAGGGTGTAAAGCCCAGTAGCCGCATCGTAGGTGAAGTCATCAGTGGTATAGAAGCCGTCATATACGAGACCCCGCACGAGGCCGACAGGACTGCCCACATAAAGGCCATAGTCATTGCCCGGGTATCCGGAAGAGAACCATCCGGAGCCGTAGATTCCGGTAACTCCGTCTGCCAGGGCATCCACGTTATTGCGGTTGAAGTTGATGTTAGCACCCAGGTAAACGCCCCAATCCCTGGTCTCGAAAAGGGTTGCGTTCAAGGAGAGCTCAACTCCCTTGTTACTGGTCTGGCCTATGTTGTCGTAGGTGGCCGTGAAGCCGGTGATGCCCGGAAGGGTCGTCAGCATGAGCAGGTCCTTGGTGGTATTCCAATAAACGTCCACAGTTCCCGAGAGCTTGCCCCTGAGTACACTGATGTCAACTCCGAGGTCCCTGGTTATGGTCGTTTCCCATTTGAGGTCGGAATTGGCCATGGTAGAAGCCAGGTCGTAAGTGACATAGGTAGCATTGTTTATAGTGTAAATCTCGTCGCTTGCGCTCCAGGTCTGCTGCCAAAGGTCGGAACTGATACCGTCGTTTCCTACAGAACCGAAGGACAGACGCAGTTTCAGGTCATCAAGCCAGGAAGCACCGCTCATAAATGGCTCCTCACTGATTCTCCACGCGAATGCTCCGGCGGGGAAATAGCCCCAACGGTTACCGGGGGCGAACTTGCTGGAACCGTCGGCCCGGAACGTGAAGGTGAAGAGATACTTGTCAAAGAGGGTGTAGTTCATACGGCCGAAGAACGAGAGCAGGCGGGTAGGAGTAGTGTATCCCGTGTAATACGGCCTGGTCACAGTGGAATTTTCGGCGTCGAACTGGTCAATCATCGCAAAGGCATTCTCCTTCGTGAAGTTCGCGGGGAAATGGTCGGCGACTATGGTCATGGAATCGCCTCCGGAGTTCGACATTTCATGGCCTACGAGGACATTGAAACTGTGGGCGGAGCCGAGATTGAACGCATAGTTCAAGGTATTGGTCCAGCGCATGGACCAGGAGTTGGCCTTGTAGAGTGTGGCGGAACCTGCCCACTGCTTCTCGCCTGTGGAATCGTCGAGATAGTTGTTGTAAACGGCACCTCTCCATATCTTCTGCTGGTTCCATGTTCTGCTCAGGGACAAATCCGTATGGTAGGTGAGGCCTTTGATAATCTGCCAGTTCAGCGATGCGGTACCGGCAAGGTTCTGGCGAAGAGTCAGAGGCTCCTCATCCATGATACGGTTATAGGGATCGTAGGTATCCCACAAAACCTGTTTTCCATACTGTTCTACCGAACCTTCACGGAGAGCGGAAAGGTCTCCGAGTATGTCCTCCGTAGCAATGGGCCTGAACCTGTATGCGAAAGAAAGCAGGGAACCACTTCTGTTGCCCGCAGTTTCATCGCTCATAGTGGTCACGTCGGTGTAACGCAGATTGAGGCCGAAATCCAGATTCTTCGCAATTTTCTGGTCAACTTTCAGGGATACATTTGCCCTCTTGTTGTAGGAATTAATCTTCATACCGTCCTCATCATTGTAGTTCAGCGAGAACATCACCTTGG
>CAZMTY010000038.1:0-5514 GCA_964569595.1 uncultured Muribaculaceae bacterium | reverse complement strand
GAATTAATCTTCATACCGTCCTCATCATTGTAGTTCAGCGAGAACATCACCTTGGTGAGTTCAGTGCCGCCCGATACGGTGAGGTCATGGTTGTGGGAGAACGAAGTGTTGTAGACCTGCCTCTGAACATCGTACTTGGGAACATCACGGTAACGCTCTATATCGCCATAGTCCCCTATTCCGAAGAGTTTCACGAAGGGATCGACATACTGTGAACCATGGGCATCGGCGAGGGCCCAAGTATAGGCGAGGTAGTCATAGGGTCCGAGAGCCTCAATATAGCCGGTAGGTGTGTTCACCTTCGCGTATGCGTTGTAGGTCACCCTGACCTTGCCTTCGCGGGCGCCCTTCGTCGTAATGAGAATTACACCGTTCGCTCCCCTCGCACCATAGATAGCTGTGGAGGAGGCATCCTTGAGAATGTCAATCGACTCCACCTGGTCGGACGGAATATCGCTGAGGGTTCCCTCCACTCCGTCGATGAGAATGAGAGGCTCATTACTTTGGGAAATGGAACCGCCGCCGCGCACGCGTATGTTCACGGTAGCATCGGGACGGCCGTCCTGGCTGACAACGTTCACACCAGGCAACTTGCCCTGCAGGGCCTGAGCCACGTTGGACACAGGGACATTGGTAATATCCTTGGAGGTAATCGAAGACACCGCTCCCGTGAGGTCCCTGCGCCTTACGGTCTGATAACCGATGACCACCACGTCATCGAGATAGAAGGTATCTTCCTCGAGTACAAAGTTATAGACGCTCTGCCCCTCATATACGGTGGCTTCTGCGCCGGCATAACCTATACAGGATACAACAATGGTGGAATTTGCGGGGGCGGAGAGGGAATAGTTTCCATCTACTCCGGTCGTCGTGCCGGTCAGGGTACCTTCAATCATAACTGCAGCACCCACTACGGGATACCCTTCAGAGTCAGTCACCGTACCGGTAATCTGCTGCTGCGCATAAAGGCAACACCCTCCCCAACTCGCGCCGAAGAGAACGGCAGCGGCCAAAACGGCTGCCTTGCGGATCAGGTCTTTCATCATGATGTTAAAAATTGGTTTAAAAAATGTGGTTGTCTTTTTTCTGCCAATATCGGAAAATAATGCAACAAGCGCCAAGCATTGCATTAAATTTTCGGGACAATGTAAGCATTATTAATGAAAATTAATATAAATCCGTTGAAAATCGACCTTTTTTCTGTTATACTGAACGGGTATCGGGTCGCCGGACGGTACGGAACTCTCCGCCGGAAATAAGAGAAGGATTTACTTTTCACCCGCCTGACATATAAAAATACAAGGAACTCTTGCGAAAACTTGATAATTTTACGGCCATGCAGACTTTAACTATCCAGTCACCCGCAGACGGGCTCGGCCTGTCAGCAATCGCGAGTCCCGCCCCGGGCAGGCCCAAGGGCAACGTGCAGCTCGTCCACGGTATGTGCGAGCACAAGGAAAGATACATTCCCTTCATGGAATTTCTCAATTCCAAGGGCTACAACTGCATAATCCACGACAACAGGGGCCACGGAGCCTCAGTCAGACAGCCCGAAGACCTCGGTTACATGTACGAAGCCGCCTGGACTGCCATGATTGAGGACATATACGCAGTCTCCGAATGGAGCAGGGAGAATTTTCCCGGTCTGAAGCACCATCTCCTCGGCCACAGCATGGGTTCGATGGCGGTGCGCTCCTTCATAAAGCGCTACGACTCTCTCTGCGACAGTCTTACCGTAGTGGGTTCTCCGAGCGACAACCCGGCCAAGGGAGCCGGAAAACTCCTTGCGGAGCTGATTGCCCTCACAAGGGGCGAAAGATACCGCTCCCACCTGCTCCAGAAACTCAGTTTCGGTTCCTACAACAAGCCTTTCAGGGACGAGGGCTGGTCCTCCGCCTGGGTATGTTCCGATGAGGAAATACTCCGGCAGTACCACAGCGACCCCCTGTGTCAGTTCATCTTCACGACCAACGGTTTCAGCAGGCTGATGGCGCTGATGCAGGACTGCTACTCGCGCAAGGGCTGGAACTGTACCAATCCCGGACTGCCTGTACGCTTCTTCTCCGGCGCCGACGACCCCTGCGCCGTATCTGAGAAAGCCATGCGGAAGTCGGTCGCGCTGTTGGTCTCGGCGGGCTACAGGGATGTCTCCTACCGCTTCTATCCCGGGATGAGGCACGAAATCCTGAACGAAAAGGGCAAGGAAAAGGTCTGGGAAGATATAGTCTCAAGCCTCGGATGAAGCGTTATGATTCATTATGATTAAGGATATAAAAAACGGAACTATAGGCTCGGGGAATGGCGAAGTCGCGGAAACGGACGGAAAATTTATGCGTGAGGCGCTGAAGGAGGCCTTGAAGGCGGGCGAGGAGGGGGAAATTCCCATAGGCGCCGTGGTCGTGTGCAGGGGAAGGATAATTTCCCGTGGACACAATATGAGCGAGAGACTTCATGATCCGAGCGCGCACGCGGAGATGATAGCCCTCACCGCCGCGACCGAAGCCATAGGAGGAAAGTATCTGGACGGCTGTACGCTTTACGTTACGGTGGAACCCTGCCCCATGTGCGCAGCCGCCCTCAACTGGGCCCAGCTCGGCACCCTTGTCTACGGAGCCGGTGACCCCAAACGCGGATATTCCCTGTTCTCGCCCCCGCTTCTCCACCCAAGGACCGAGGTCAGGAAGGGCGTACTCGCCGGAGAATGCTCGGAGCTGATGCGGGAATTTTTCAAAAAGATACGCTGAATCCGGCCTTCAGTCTTCGGGAGGACCATATCCAGGCGGACAGTTCCGACAATTTTCAACCCTCAAGGAACCGAGTTCGGCAGGGCCAGCAAAGAATCTTCGGTAAATTTCAAACTGTTTCTTATATTTGCACTCCGGAATTGAGGTATGGTGTAACGGTAGCACTACAGATTTTGGTTCTGTCTGCCCAGGTTCGAATCCTGGTACCTCAACTTGAACTTCTTTACGCGTCCCTCACCACCTGACGCGACCCTCACCAAATAACACTGAAACCATTCCATTATGAAAAGACGATTTCTCACCGCCATTACGGTCATGCTGGTCATGTATCCGGCATTCGCCCAGGACCAGAACGAAAGGTTCTACAATTACGAAGTCCTCACACCCCAGCTCAACAACTCCCGCATTGTCCCCAAGCCCAAGGTGGACGGATGGGCGAGTGAAAGGGTCAGGGAGAATCTCGGCCGCGGAACGGTTGCCGTAAAGACCGACAGGGGCGTATACCTGAGCTGGAGACTGCTCGAGACGGACGACCCCTCCACGGGCTTCAATGTCTACAGATCCAACAACGGCGGAAAGAGCTTCCGCAAACTCAACTCTTCACCTGTAAGCCTGACCACCGACTACAGCGACAGGGGCGGTTCCCTCAAGAGCGTCTACCGCGTAGTCCCCGTGCTCGACGGCAGGGAACTCACTGAGTCTGAAACCGTCACTGTACTCGCCGACAACTACCTGAGCATCAAGTTCCAGGGCGATTATGTCTGCCAGAAGCTCGGAGTGGGCGACCTGGACGGCGACGGACGGCTCGACTATGTAATCAAGCAGCCTCATCAGCGCACCGACCCCGGAGCCTGGCACCGCAGCGACGACACTTTCAAGCTCGAGGCATACAGTGCCGACGGCATACTTCTCTGGACCAGGGACCTCGGCTGGAACATAGAGCAGGGGGTATGGTATTCACCCTTTGTCGTGGCCGATCTGGACGGTGACGGCAAGGCGGAAGTGGCGGTAAAGACGGCTCCCACCGACAAGGATTACCGTGACGAGGCCGGCAGGGTGGTCGGAAATGTTCCCCAGAATTACAACGGAACCCCCGGAACTTCGCCCTACGGCGTGTGCCCCGAATATCTCTCCATACTCGACGGACTTACGGGCGAAGAGCTCGACCGCGTGCCCTGGATAGAACAGAGCCAGGAATTCGGCGACTATAACCGCAACAACCGTAACCAGATGGCCGTTGCCTATCTCGACGGGAAGACTCCCTGTCTGATAATCAACCGCGGTACCTACCGCAAAATGGCGGCGAATGCCTACCAGTTCAGTGACGGGAAACTGGAGCTGCTCTGGGAGTGGAACGGAGACCAGGAGAATCCGGTAATTCGCTCGCAGGGCTCACACCAGATTGTCTGCGCGGATGTGGACAATGACGGACGCGAGGAGGTCGTGCTCGGGGCAGTGGTGCTCGATGACAGCGGAGAAGCTCTCTGGAGTGCAGGCGTGGGCCATCCCGACAAGTCAATAGTTGCCGACATAGACCCCGACAATCCCGGTCTGGAGATACTTTTCGGTGTCGAAGTATGGCATGAGGAGCGCGGGGTGTGCCTTGTAGACGCCGCGACGGGCAGGGAACTCTGGAATATAGGCGAATACACCGCTCACGTGGGCAATGCCATGGCGGTGGACCTCGACCCTTCGATACCGGGCCTCGAATGCTTCGCGGAGGAGGACAGGAAGGGCGGCAAGACCGGGGAGACCAAGTATATCCTTGACTGCAAGGGCACGCGCATAGGCAGCATGGAGGATGTTCCGCCCTGCACGGACTGGATATGGTGGGATGCCGACAATCTGCGCGAATATCCCGTGCGCGACCAGGGCAGTTTCAGCCTCACCAAGTACAAGGGTGAGTCTGTAGCGGAGGGATTCGAGGGCAGCATCATGATGATAGGCGACCTTTTCGGCGACTGGAGGGAGGAAATCGTGACCGTAGTGAACGGGGAACTGCGCATCTACACCACCACGATTCCCGCCGCGGACAGAAAGACCACTCTGCTGCAGGACCCTCTCTACCGCTCGTACATCTACAACCGCTCCATGGGCTACCAGCAATCCCCCACCCCGAGCTATAATTTCTGAGGAAGCGCAGGGGTTAGGTGCAAAATCCTCCTGACCAGGAGGTGCAGGGGGTTGAGACAGAGGGAGTATGCACAGTTATGCGTAATCTTAAAAACTCCCGAAGGGAGCGCCCTCTCGAAAAATAAAAATTGGATTAGGTGCGAAATCCCCCTGACCAGGGAGCGCAGGGGGTTGAGACAGAAGGAGGAATGCATAGTTATGCGTGGCTACGCATAACTATGCATTCCTCCTAAAAAGAAATTCACCCCGAAATACGTTACGATAACGCAGAGAAACGCCACTACGCAGAACCAATGGAAGAAGCGCGGCCGCGAAAAAGCCCTGAGGCTCCCGGAATGCAGGGCAAGCGAATAGACTAAAAGGGTAATCAGCGCCCAAACCTCTTTCGGATCCCATGACCAGTAACTGCCCCACGACACATTGGCCCATATCGCCCCGATAAAAGTCCCGGCTGCAAGAAAGAACACTGCGGGATAGAGGAACACGCAGGACACATCGGCCGCGGCGGAAAGTTCCTCGGGCGAGTTGCCATACTTTACAAGGGCGGCCGCACTGTTCAGCATGACCAAACCTAAGAGAGTATAGGAAATCATCATGGTCATCACGTGCAGCGAAAGCAGCGGCGACGAAAGCACCG
>CAZMTY010000037.1:0-15448 GCA_964569595.1 uncultured Muribaculaceae bacterium | reverse complement strand
AAATGCGACATTTTGAGTCACCACCAACATTAAAGTGGTGTCAGAGGGTTTCCCCGACACCACGTCCGAAACCTTTAGCCTTAGTTTTTCAGCGCACTTCTATCTTACCCATCTCCACACCGAAACATCCGTCCGTGATTATGGGCACCTTGCGGCCGTCCAGGTCCTCAACATAGACAAAGTCTTCCACGAAAGTGTGTGAATGACCGCCGATTACAAGGTCAATAAAGCGAAGCTGGGGAACTATTTCCTGGTCCTCCCTATACCCCAGATGCGAAAGCAGGATGATAAGGTCGCACTTCTCGCTGTCGCGCAGATACTCCGCCCAGCGATTTGTAACCTCCACATTGTCCAACTGCGGGATGCGAGAAGATATCTCGGCACTCACATTCGCCCTGAGATTGGTCTCAAGACCTATAATGCCTATTTTCATCCCTCCCCTCTCCAGGACCGCATAGGGAGTGACATACTTCCCGAGCTCGAATTGCGACAGATCGAGATTCGCGCACACTACCTTGGTGTCAGTCAGACTCGCAAGCCTCTCCGTCAGATCTTCTATACCATTGTCAAACTCATGATTACCCAAAGTAACACAGTCATAACGCATTGCATTGATAACCCTGGGCTCGAGTCTTCCTCCGAGTTCGGAAAAATACGAGGTTCCCTGGCTGAAATCCCCTGCGTGCAGCAGCAGTACCCTGTCCTCTCCGGCGGCAGCACGGACCGAATCCACAAAGGCGGCCCGCTCTATGACTCCCCCGCGTCCGGCATCCTCTCCGCTTCTTATGGGCTCGAAATGGCTGTGCGTATCATTGGTATGAAGAATGATAAGCCTCGGCCCGCTCTGGCAGGCGCACAGGGCGGCCATAGCCAGAAGCATCAGAAAAATTCTCTTTTTCATCTCATTTCCCTCCCCTTGACAACAAGTCTGTCATCCGTGAAATATTTGATGGTATCGCCTCTCTCGCGGTAGCTCATGGCGTAGGGCAGCATGGCATCTATAACCTTGACATCCGAAATAATGAGTTCCTGTGCATTCTTCCCGACATTCAGCCTGTCCCCTCCGTCAAGCAGGAAATCGATGGTCGCCACCCCATAAATCCGCTCAGGGTCAACGGGTTTCCCGCCGACAAGCAGGGTGTCTATATTGTGGCCGTCAATAACGAGCCTGGCCCCTCCGAAGGGTTGTACATGGGTCGCCGCCATACCGTCGAAGAGCGCAACAAGGTCGCTGCCCTTCAGACCCACATAACAGAGATAATTCTTGAAAGGAAGCATGGACACGAGGTCGTCCTTGATAACCGTCCCTTCAGGCATATCCACGCGTATGCCGCCGGCATTAATGATACTCACGTCCACCTTCCTGCCGCATATCCTCTCCACATCCACCAGCATACGGTCGACTATCCAGTTAGAGAGCTCGGAATTCGGCCCTCCGCGGCGCATTTCTTTGGCAGACCAGCCGATAACCTCCTTGAGCGGGGCCATTTCCGGCTGTACTTCAATCAGTTCTGCAGCGACTGCATAAGTTGCACTCCCCACAGGGAAAACCCTCCCGTTCGGGGACAGATAAGAGCTGTCATTGATAGTACCGATAGCTTCGGCTACATTGTCCGCCATCGGAGCGGAGACCCCGGTACGGTGGCCGTCCATATCGTACTTCGTCCAGGTGAATTCGGGTGAGGACGAGCACGAACACAGCAGCACTGCCGGCGCCAGGACAGAGACTATTTTTGTTTTAACCATCTCCATAAGTCTTTCCAAGTTGATTTCTTACCGAACATAAGTATGCCGACCCTGTAAATCTTGGCTGAAACCCAGGCCAGCAGGACAAAAGTGAGCACAAGCAGTACCAGAGACAGGACTATCTCCCAGGTCGGGACTCCGAAAGGCAGCCGCGCGAGCATCACAATGGGCGAAGTGAAGGGAATTATGGAAGCCCAGAACACGACGGCACTGTCCGGAGCCCTGAAAGCGTAGATTGCAATGAAGAAACCTATGAGCACGGGAATCGTAACAGGCAACTGTAATTGCTGGGTATCCGCCTCATTCTCAACGGCCGAGGCTATGGCTGCGAAGAGCGAGGCATAGAGCATGTAACCGAAAATGAAGAAAAGGACGAAGCATATCAGTATCTGGCCGAAAGGCAGGTTCATGACCGCTGACATAATAATCGCCATTTCGCTATCCTCAGAAGCTACGGCTGAGATTACATCACCCATGGCAGGGTCAGCCCCGGCCATCTGCATCAGTTCCGTGGTATCAGCCCCGGCATAGAGCGAATCGCCGGCAATGACCCCGACCACCGTGACTATTGTACACGTAAGGACAATCCACAGCGTGAACTGGGTAAGCGCCACTAGGGCTATGCTTATTATCTTGCCGAACATCAGTTCAGTAGCCTTTACCGAACTTACCAGAACCTCAATCACGCGGCTGGCCTTCTCCTCAATGACGGAAGACATCACCGCGCCGCCGAACATGAGTATGAACATGTATATAACCATGCCAAGTATCAGGGACACAACCATATAGACACCGGATTCGGAGACCTTCGCCTCACCGTCGTCACCTATGGTGTAGGAGCGGACCCGCACATTGGCCTTGACCTCCTCCATTATCTTCCCGAGTCCTTCTATACCGTAGGACTCCACCCTGTATTTCTCCACGGCCGCAGAAATGCACTGATTCATATTCTCCGTCAAATCCATGCCGAGGGGCTTGAGCGAATATATTTCGGCCCCGACCGTCCTCTCCACCGTATCCAGAGGCGACACTACAAGGAGCGCATCGTACGCGAACTCTTTCAGATTCATCTTCACGCTGTCCACGGACACATTCTCGCAGAGCTTGTACTCGACTGTCTCGCTATCCGTCAGCATGGGGAATACTATGCCCGAAGCATCCGCAACCCCGACCACCTTGCTGTCCTCCTTCGACAAGACCATTATGAGCGTCGGCAGTATGCACATAGCCGCAAAGAGAACGGGCACCAGGAAGGTCATCACGAGGAAACTCTTTTTCTTTACCCTGTTCAGGTATTCCCGCTTGATAATTATCTTGATTATGTGTGAATTCATATTGCTTGCTCTCCTTCGGTTACGAGTTTGATGAAAATGTCGTTCATTCTGGGCATAAGTTCGCGGTACGCGTTCACTGTAACCCCCTTTTCGAGATAGGCCTGAAGGGTGGAAGTCCCGTCAGTTTCGCGTGGCAGAACCTCGGTATGGCGGCCGTCGGCATCAGTGTAGACGAGCTCCACATTGTTATTGCCGTACTTGCGGCGTATCTCGCCGACTTCTCCGGTGATTACAAGGCTTGACTTGTTTATGAGGGCTATTTCGTCGCAGAGTTCCTCGACAGACTCCATGTTGTGGGTAGAGAGAATGATGCTGGCCCCCTCCTCCTTCAGTCTGAGGATTTCCTTGCGTATGATTTCCGCATTCACGGGGTCAAAACCGGAGAAAGGCTCGTCGAGTATCATGAGGGAAGGCCTGTGGACAACGGTAGTGATGAACTGGACCTTCTGGGCCATACCCTTGGAAAGTTCCTCGACCTTCTTGTCCCACCAGCTCTGGATGCCGAAGCGCTCGAACCATTCCTTGAGGGAATTACGGGCGTCGCGGGGCGTCATACCCTTGAGTTCCGCCAGATACATGGCCTGGTCCCCTACTTTCATTTTCCTGTAAAGTCCTCTCTCTTCAGGCATATATCCCATTTTTTCCACGTCCCTCTGGCTTATGGGGAGCCCTTTGAAAAGTACCTGGCCGCTGTTGGGGATGGTTATCCTGTTGATGATTCGTATCAAAGTGGTCTTGCCGGCACCGTTAGGGCCGAGAAGGCCGAAAATCCTGCCTTCAGGAATATCGAGGCTGACATCCTTCAAGGCTGTCTTTTCCCCGAAATTTTTGCATATTTTTACGCACTGTATTATCGCCATAGCTTTTGTGTTAGTGTGAAAGGTGGGCGAAATTATGTAAAAAAAATTACTTTTCAAATTAGTGTACCAAGATAGTAGTATGGCCAAAAAACCAGTCAATACGGACACTCTGTGCAGGAATATAATTTCCGATGTCCAGGCGGGGAAATTCAGCCCGGTATACCTGCTTATGGGGGACGAACCCTACTACCCCGAACTCGTCTGCAATACCATAATCTCAAACTGCATCCCCGAGGATGAGAAAGACTTCAACGAGACCATCTGCTACGGCCAGGACGTGAATGCCCAGCAGGTAATCTCTTCCGCCATGCGTTATCCGGTAATGGCCGAGAGGCAGCTCGTCGTGGTCCGCGACGCCCAGCTCATGAAGGACGTGGACCAGCTCTCAGCCTATTGCAAAGCACCCCTGGACTCCACCGTTCTTGTACTGCTGTTCAGGAAGGCCTCGCCCGACAAGCGCAAGAGTCTTTACAAGGAGATAGCAAAGCGCGGGACAATTCTGGACTCTCCGGCCATACGCGACTATGCCATAACCGACTGGATTATCTCCTATTACGCCGGCCGCGGATTGAAGATTGACCCCCAGGCGGCCAGCCTTTTGGGCGAATCCGCCGGCACCGAGCTTTCGACCATAGCTACGGAAACCGACAAACTGCTCAAAAGCCTGCCAGAGGGACGTAAATCCGTCAGCGTGGAGGATGTGGAAAGAAACGTCGGAATTTCAAGGCAGTTCAGCATCTTCGAACTGACTCACGAACTTTCATACAAGAATGCCGCGAAAGCTCTGAAAATCGCCGCACACCTCGGTTCGGCAGCCAGATTCAATCTGCCAATGGCGGTAAGCGCCCTCTACACTCATTTCAACCGCATACTGAAATACGCCGCAGCCGGGGCCGGCACAAGGGAACTGAGTCCCGAAATGAAGTCAAGGGCACTCGCCGGAGTGAACCCGTATTTCTACAGGGAGTACGATGCCGCCGTGAAGAACTACAGCCTGCGCTCCGCCATGGACGCAATCTCGCTGCTCTGTGAATACGATTACCTCGGCAAGGGCGGTTCCGGACAAAGCACCGATGCCGCGGAACTCCTGCGCGAGCTCACCTCTAAACTGCTGAATCTCAAATAGAGCTGCCCGGTCCTGCGTGCGTTTGCCCGCCTGCGGAGCCGACCAAGAAAAAGGGAGTGAGAAAATCACCCCCTTTAGTCATTTTATATGTCGTATTTCTTTTCCTTTGCTCTCGTCAACTTCTCCTTCATAGCGTCCGCACACTCGGTAATGGCGTTTTCAAATGTATCGGAAACTCGCGCAATAATCAGGTCGTCTCCCGGTACGTGAATCTGGATTTTGGCTTTCTTGCCTTCCTTTGTGTCTTCAAGAACCACTTCAGCCTCCTGCGCTACTCCGTCGAAGAATTTGGCAAGTCGTGAGACCTTCTTCTCAACAAATGCGGTAAGCTTCTCACCTGCATTGAATTTCAGGGATCTAAGTTTAATCTCCATAGTTCCTTCATTTTTTGCCCTTGGATGGGCGTTGTGATAAACAGATTTCAGTCGCTCGATAGAATTGTGCGTGTACACTTGAGTGGCCGAAAGCGAGGAATGTCCGAGCATTTCCTTGATAGAATTGATATCAGCCCCCTTGTCGAGGAGTTCCGTTGCAAGCGTATGCCTCAGGACGTGCGGGGATTTTCTGCCGCTAATGCCGGGCACTCCGGCGAGTTCCTTCTTGACCGCCCTGTCGACAAATACAGGATAGAGACGCGAACCTCTCTCGGTCTGAAGCAATGGGCCTTCCGGGCTCAGGTCAGCACATTTCAAAGAGTCAACTTTACGTAAATATAATGAAATTTCATCGCAAAGAGATGGGGTAATCGGAATTTCGCGCATTTTGTCTCCCTTGCCGCGCACATGCAGAACACGGCGGCTGAAATCCACGGATTTTCGGTTCAGGGATATCAATTCGGCACGGCGTATACCGGTGCCGTAAAGCAGACTGACAATGAGATGTGAGAGCGCCGCGGAATAGGAAGCGTACTCCGGAACGCCCCTCGTGGAACGGAAATACTCCTGCATGGAACTTTCGCGGTAGAACTCCACGAGTTTCCTGTCCTGCACCGGACGCTTCACCAGACGCACAGGATTCGACTCCAGCACTCCCTGGCGCACAAGATAACGGCAATAGCCGCTGAGCACGCTCAGATGCAGGGAAACGGTGCGGGCATTCTCTTTCCTGTCGTCAAGAAGATACACCTCGTAGGAACGCAGAGTCTGAACGTCAGGGACTTCCTCGCCCCCTGCAAATTCAAGATAAGCCTTCAGGACATCGCGGTAAATCTCGCAAGTGCGTGGAGAATAACGCCTTACGCCGGAAATATAGTCAATGTAGCCATCTACTCGCATGGATTCACGGGCTTTAGCCCCATTTCGTCCGCCCTTGCCCTCATGAAGGCATCGGCCTCTTCGAAATTATTGCCTATCACGCCGTCAAGTATGGCCTCCTTCACCATCTCCTTGATTATGCCGATTTCCCTGCCAGGAGCTATTCCGTAGACCTTCATGACATATTCCCCGGTGATAGGGTTTTTGAAGTTGCGGATAGCATCCTTCTCCTCCACATCGACCAGTTTCTTCCTGACCAGCTCGAAGTTGGCCTTAATCCGGGCGACTTTCGCCTCATTCTTGGAAGTAATGTCAGCGTTGCAGAGCTGCATGAGGTCATCTATGTCGTCTCCCGCATCGAAAAGCAGGCGGCGCACGGCGGAATCGGTCACCTCGCTGTCCACCAAAGCTATGGGGCGGAGATGCAGACGCACGAGTTTCTGTACATACTTCATTTCGTCCAAGGGCAGTTTGAGGCGCTTGAAGATTTTCGGGACCATTCTGGCCCCTATCACGTCGTGGCCATGGAAGGTCCAGCCGCAAGCGGGGTCGAAACGTTTGCTGGCAGGCTTGCCTATGTCGTGAAGCAAGGCCGCCCAGCGCAACCACAGAAGCCTGGGGTTCCCGTCTATATTGTCCAGCACGGCAAGGGTATGTTCAAAATTATCCTTATGCCCCTTTCCGTCAATGGTTTCCACGCCTTTGAGCGCAAGCAGTTCCGGCAGTATGTACTGTAGCAGTCCCGCCTCGTCCATGAGCCTGAATGCCATGGAAGGCACGGGGCAGACCAGCATCTTGTTGAGTTCGTCGGTGATTCTCTCCATCGAAAGTATCTCCAGCCTGCCGGCCATACGGCGCATGGACTCCATGGATTCAGGCACTATGCGGAAACTGTGGCCGGGAGTCGAGAGTTTGGCGGCGAAACGCACCGCCCTCAACATGCGCAGGGGGTCGTCCGAATAGGTCGTGTCCGGGTCAAGCGGCGTGCGAATTATCCCCTCGTTAAGGTCCCGTATCCCCCCGAAAGGGTCCACGAGTTCACCGAAATTCTCCGGTTGCAGTGAGAAAGCCATGGCGTTGATGGTGAAATCCCGGCGCTTCTGGTCGTCCTCAATCGTGCCGTTCTCGACTATGGGCTTGCGGGACTCGCGTCTGTACGACTCCCTGCGGGCACCGACGAACTCGATCTCGTCCTGCCCGCAATGCAGCATCGCCGTACCGAAGTTCTTGAAATAGGAAACCTTGCGTCCTGTACGCTTCCCCACCTCGAGGGCGAAATCGATACCGCTCCCCTCTACGACTATATCTATATCCTTGCAAGGGCGGCCAAGAAAGCAGTCACGCACATAACCTCCTATAACGAAGGCCCTTACTTTTTTCTCACCTGCGATCTGGGAAACAATCCTGAATACAGGCCTGTCAAGAAACTGTGAAGTTATTGTAGGCATAGCATTTCCTCATAGGTCGGCAATTCGCGGCATGGGACGAATCTGCCGCCTTCCAGCCTGTAAATATAGGTTAATTTTCCGTTAGTCAGCATCAGGAAGCGCACGCCCAACACTGCATTGTAACGCATGGCCTGCTCCGTCACCTTGCTGCCAAGTTCCTCGGAGGGACTCTTGCATTCGACCACTGCCAAAGGCCGGGCGTTCCTGTCATACACGACTATATCCGCACGGTAACGCTTTTCGCCAAACTTGAGCGGACATTCGCTCATCATCATGTGTAACGGAACTTTGAACAGATCCCGCAACTGCACAATAAACCACTGCCGCACCTTTTCTTCAGGTGTGGCAGCAACCATTTTTTTTCTGAGAGGGTCCCAGCAGACTAATTTCGTCTTGTCCATTCGACAGTCTCGCCTATACCCAAAACGGAGCCTCTGAGCCTGAGCGTATTGCCGTCATTTATGAGGGTGCAGGTCACATTGGCCCTGATTCCGCGTGTAGGGTCGTAGATTTTCGTGCCGTCCCAGCAATTCTTCTTGGAATTGAACTTGAGACCGGAGAAGAGTACCACCTGGTCGATGGGTACGGAACGCAGTTGTTTGTCGGGATTCTTGGTGTCGAGAACCTTGTTTCCATTCTCGTCCACGCTGTCGGCCACCCAATAGAGCTGGCATCTGTAAGTCCCGTCAGAAGAGCGGGTTATAGCAGCATAAGACTCCACTCCATCCTGGATCGCAATCCAGTTGCCCACTATGTCATCAGGAACGTTCTGGGACCATGACATTGCAGGCACAAAGAGCAGAAAACTAATCAGTAAGAGAGCTTTTTTCATATCCGTCGTTTTGATTTCCGAAGGTTTTATTTCCTTTACATGGATGAAGATTCCGGGTTTCAAATTACAAAATCCTGACCACCAGTGCAAATTTCTTTATCTTTGTAAGCCTTTCATGGCAAAATCTTTCGGAAGCACGGAGGGGACGGGAAACACAATCTTTGGAATATGGACAGAAGAAAATTCATAAGGAGCGGACTGATTGCAGCCGCAGGCACCCTCGCGGCAGGTTCGTTGAGCTCTTTCGGCATGGCCGGGCCAGGCAGGGAAGCTGAAATGGACAAGGGTGCGGATGAGGAAAACGGCGGCAGCATAGTTTCCAAGGGCCCGCTGAAGCTCGAATGGGAAAACTTCACCGCCGAGATGAAATACACCTTCAGCGTCTCCGGCTCCTCCCGTACCACCACGCCCATAGTGCTTACGAGACTGCACTGGTGTGGCTATACAGGCTACGGAGAGGCCTCGATGCCGCCCTATCTCGGCGAAAGCCACGATTCCGTCAATGCCTTCCTGAAAAGGGTGCGCGAGGAGGTCCTGCCCAAATTCGACGATGCCTTTCTCGTGGAGGACATACTTGCGGCAACGGATTCGCTCGCACCCGAAAACTGCGCCGCCAAGGCCTCGGTGGACATTGCCCTGCACGACCTCATAGGGAAAGTCCTCGGCGCCCCGTGGTGGAAAATCTGGGGCTTCGACCCGGCAAAGACACCCTATACCTGCTACACGATAGGCTACGATGCCGACGACGGTACGGTAAGAAAGAAGACAGCGGAGGCGTCATGGTCCAGGTTCCTGAAAGTCAAGTTGGGACAGTCGGACAGCGAGGATAGGCGTATGATAAGGCTGATACGGGAGATTTGCCCCGATACTCCAATTTACGTCGATGCGAACCAAGGGTGGAAAGACAGGTTCTACGCCGCCGAAATGGCAGCCTGGCTCGCAGAAAACGGCGTCGTCATGATAGAGCAGCCCATGAGCCGGGATGACCTGGAAGGCAATGCCTACGTGACCGCCCACAGTCCGGTGCCGGTGATAGCCGACGAGTCCTGCCGCAGGATGCTTGACGTGCCGGGACTGAAAGGGGCATTCAGCGGGATAAACATAAAACTGATGAAATGCACGGGCATGCACGAGGCGAGGGAAATGGTGGCCCTGGCAAGGGGACTGGGGATGGACACTATGATAGGCTGCATGACCGAGACCTCGGCGGCAATCTCCGCAGCCGCCCAACTCGCTCCCGTGATGCGTTGGGCCGACCTCGACGGCAATATTCTGATAGCCAATGACTGCTTCGACGGAATGAAGCTCAAGGACGGGAAGATTACGCTCGACAACCGTCCCGGGACGGGCGCAATTTTGAAAAACCGGTGACAAAAATTAACTTTGCCCCGAAATATCCTGATAAAACTGTAGGAAAAAATGGATAAAATTAGGAATCCTTATCTGCACCTTCACGAGAAAGGTTACAACTGCTACGCCTGCTCCCCGTGGAATCCCATAGGACTGAAGATGGAGTTTTATGAAGACGGAGATGACATCGTTTCACTCTGGAAACCGGGAAAGGACCACCAGAGCTGGCTGAATACCCTTCACGGAGGCATTCAGGGCACACTGCTCGACGAGATTGCCGGATGGTACATCACCCGCAAGCTCCAGACGGCAGGAGTGACTACAAGCATGAACGTCAGATACCGGCACCCTGTCCCCTGCCGCGAGGGAGTCACCCTTGAAATAAGGGCAAGGCTCAAGGAAACCAAGCGCAACCTTGCGATAATCGAAGGGGAAATCCGCTACGAAGGCGAAGTCTACACGACGGCGGAGATGACCTATTTCACCTTCCCACGGGATATAGCCGAAAGGGACTACTATTTCAGCGGCTGCGAACTCGAGAAGGATCTCTGATTATTTCCGGGAATTCAGGTCCTCCGCCCACTTCCATACAGCCAGCCTGCCGGCTTGCGCAGTCCGTCAGCTTGCCGCATTGGAAGTTATCACGCCGCGCAGATTACTTCTGCTTCGCACAATAATATTCATACAGCTCGTCCTGGGAACGGAAAGGACGCTCCGCATGGCCCGGCAGCCTCTCGTCCAGATATGAGGGGCAGTCTTCGGCCGTGCGCAGGCGGTTCTCCCCGCTTCCGTCGACAACTCTGGCCTGGGTGGTATCCGCAAGGGCGTAGTCCACAATGCGACGCACTTCATCCCGTATCTCGGGATCATACACCGGAGCCAGCGCCTCAACCCGGCGGTCGAGATTCCTGGGCATCCAGTCGGCCGAACCGATATAGATGCGCTCCTGCCCGCCATTGGCGAAAATCAAAATGCGTGAATGCTCAAGATAACGGTCGATAATGCCGCAGATGCCTATGTTCTCCGAGAGCTCTTCGCGTCCGGCTATCACAGAGCAGTTGCCTCGCAGGGCTATGTCCACCCTGACCCCGGCAGCCGAGGCACGGTAAAGCAGGTCTATCATGCCCTCATCGGTTATATGATTGATTTTCATCCGTATGTACGCGGGAAGACCCTTTCTGGCATTGGCAATCTCCGTGCGTATGAATTTGGATACGGCCGACCTCAGGACATTGGGTGCCACGAGCAGTTCCTTGAAATTCACCGGGATGAAGGGTGAGGCTATGAAGTCGAAGACCTTTTCGACTTCTCGCGTGATTTCGGGACGGGCAGTGAACATAAGCACGTCGGTGTAGCTTTTGGCATTGCCCTCATGGAAATTTCCGGTGCCTATCACGGCGTAGCTGCGGGTGGAGGTCTTGATATGGGTAAGCTTTGCATGGACCTTCAGGCCCTCTACGCCGTATATCACCTCTATTCCCGCCTCCCTCATCTTCCGGCTCCAGGAAATGTTGCTCTCCTCGTCGAAACGCGCGAGCAGTTCTATGACCACGGTGACCCTCTTGTCGTTGTGGGCGGCGGCAATCAGAGCCTCGACCACCCTGGAATTCTTGGCAAGACGGTAGAGGGAAATCTTGATTGACCTCACCCTGGGGGAAACGGCGGCTTCTCGCAGGAGCTGAAGGTAGGCATCGAAGGAATGGTAGGGCACATGGAGGAAGCGGTCGGAAGCCGAAATTATCTCGAACATTCCCGGTATGCGGCCCTCGGACGACATCGAACGGCGCCACTGGCCGAGGGCATCCAAAGGACGGCGCCGGGGGAACTTGAGATCCTCGCGCCCGCAATCGGGAAAGGACATCAGGTCGCGGTGGTTGTGGTAGCGCCTGCCGGGAACGACGGTATCGTAGGGCGACAACTTGAGTCGCTGCATCACGCGGTGCAGCAGGTCCCGTGGCATCGCAGGGTCATAAATAACCCTCAGAGGCTCTCCGGTACGTCTGGACGCCAGGCCCTTCTGGACTTTGAGCATCTTGCTGTCGTTGAAGTCGTTGTCTATTTCCATTTCGGCATCGCGGGTGAACTTGAAGGAGTAGCATTCGCTGCCGCCGAAATTGAGGCCTATGAAGAACCTGTCCACCATAAGGCGTATTATGTCGTCAAGGGTGATTACGCAGGAATTGCCCTCAGCGTCATCGGGAATGCGGTGGTAGCGGCCGACACGTGAGGTCGGGATGGGCAGCACGGCATAGGCGTATTTCCGTCTTTCCGCACCTTCGCCTTCGCCCCCGTTGCCGTCCGGAGTCACGGCATCGCTTGCTGCCTTGCCGGCATCCTTGTAAAGCCGTACTGCCAGATAGTGGGCCGAATCGTCCACAAGGTTCAGGTCATCGATCTTGTTCAGCCAAATCGGCGCCGTCGCATCCTCGATATTGTCGTGGAAGAAATCTTCCGCCCAGCGCAACTGCTCCGGAGTCAGGCCACTGTCGTCCACGAGGCGTATGCCGGCCCGGGCAAGCTCCGAGAAGGTCTCATCCACAGCCACGGTAAATTCCTCGTCATACCCAGTGTAGAGCATGGCTATCTCCTTGAGCGTCCTTTTTGCGACCGCCACCTCTTCGTGCAGGAACTTGTGGTCGTTTTCCGCTATCCTGCTGAGCGTCGCCACCCGCACGCGGTAGAATTCATCGAGGTTGTTCGAATAAATGCCAAGGAAATTCAGTTTCTCCAAAAGGGGCACGCCCGGACGACGCGCTTCCTGGAGGATACGGTGGTTGAAATACATCCAACTGACATCCCTTTCGATGGTCTTTCTGGTCTTCTTGGCCGACATAATCTTTAAAATTAAACAAATCAGAATCTCACCATGAATTCTATGACTATCTTGTCCCTCTCCGAAACGTCCGGCTCCGCCCCGTCGCGGTAGAAGTAGTTTTCGTAGTTCAGCCTTATGTCGCAGGCGAAGGGCCTGGCCAGGCTCAGCGTGAGCCCTCCTGTCAGGCGTGAACGGGCATAGTCGCCGACAATGAGGCTGCCTCCGGAATCGGCAACGCCGTCAAGATAGCGAATGCCGTCGCTGTGGTCACTCATGGTGTCGAAACGCACGAGCGGGGTCAGATAGCGTACTGTCCCCTGCCCTTTCGCGAGCGGAATGGCATAGCTTGCAAAGCCGTTGAAGGAATGGACATCCGGGAAGGCATCCCCGGTATATGTCTTCTGAAGGTATTCAGCCTCAAGGTGCAGGCCCTTCAGGTCGTAAAAGGCTCCGGCCGAATATGAAACTATGTTCACATCGTCCGGACGTATTTTCTGCGCCCCGATGACGAGACCGAGGCCGAAGTTGAAATTAGCCTCCACCTTGCCCGAAAAGTCTACCCCGTTCCGCCAGTAGTCTTTCTGGTTGGTGAGGCCGCTGCCGTTAAAGACCCCGGCAGTAAGCACTATCGGAAGCGTTTCGCCGAAATTCCAGCTCAGTTGCGCTCCGACATCGCGTATGTTTGCGACCTGCTTGGCGATGAAGGAACGGTTGGCGAAATACTGCTCGTGGGGCGAACGGTGGGCATCGATGGTGAATGGCACGCGCATCTGGCCTATGGTGAAGTCGAGTCCCTTCAAGAGGCGGAGTCGCATATATGCGTCCAGCATTTTTATCTGTCCCTCGTCGCAGAGGTCTATCTCCGCCTTGTAACTCACTACGGGAAGGAGCTCGCCGGATACGCCCACACGGGCATTACGGACCATAAAGCGCCCCAGGCCTTCTTCGTACTTGTATTCGTACTTGGCACGCACGGTGCCGTTGATTCTGAGTTTGGTGCTGTCTATTCCGGCCGATACCGAAACCGCCGCCATACAGAACGCGGCGACGGCAAGGACATATTTGCACAGGACGAATCTTGTCATAAGTTAAAAATAGTCAAATTTTGTTACTGATGATATGATTACCCTGACTTTCCGACGCCGGCGCTCCGGCTGCAGTCACTCGGATAACGGGGCCCGACAAATGTAGAGACTGAATATTACAAGGATGTTAAAACAGGTTAAATTTCACCGGATCTAACGTATTTGTGGAGATGGGCGGAGTCGAACCGCCGTCCAAACACCGTTCCTGACAGCTTTCTACACGCTTATTCTTCCTTTGTTTGTCGGAACCTGCCTGCCGGAAGACGGGCCAGCCGGAACTTATCCTCTGAATTCTTGACGGGACTTAGAGGAGTCTGTCCCGCGCATCCGGTTTTTATGATACCCCTTGATCCAGACTGAACCGGCCTAAAGCTGGAGGGATATACGTCAGTCCGCAGCCTTGGCGGTCCTGATTAATGCTAAGTCAGTCTGAGACTAGCAAGCGTATGAATAGTTGTAGTTGCCAGTTATGGCTTGAAAGCTGAGATTAACGGGCAAGCCTCCTACGCCCGACGTGCTTACTGCCCTGATTCAATGCTGTCAAAACCAGAACATCCCCGTTGTTTGCGTTGTGCGCTTCCGGCCCTGGGGCCGTGGTCAGTCGTCCTCCCGGAGTTCCGGCCGCGTTTAAGATGCATAACGCGGGACAAAGATTGCATAAATTTTTGAAATTTTTACGGGTTTGCGGGGAATTTCGTTCTTCATCATAGATGCCAGACCTGAAATCAGACATTAATTGCGCCAACGGGCCTGCGGAAGTTGAGTCGGCAACTGCCGAATCACTGTTTTGATTTATGGTTCTGCTCCTGCTTGAGTGAGCAGTGAGACAAATATAAGCTTTCCACCCTGATGATTTGACGGGAATCGTTATCTTTGTGAAGATACGTTCCAATGAACAGGTATGAAACTTTTTGAACATCATTTTATGGCCATATTTTAATGAACATTATCGAAAATCCATTTTGAAACGTATTAATATACCATGAGCCTGACAGCTGAAGTACAAGACCCGAAATCTTAATAATACACCAGACCTTGCCAAAACAAAATTATATGAACAGAAAGTATACTTTCGATTTTCCCGATATTGACGTTTGCAAAGAGGGATATGAGCCCGTTCCGGATTCCCGGTTTAAAAGTTTTTTATGGGACAAGAATATCAGAGGTATCACAGTAAAGCAAAAAGTGTATAGCCAAAGTGATATAGATGAGGAGAAAACTGTCAAAATGCGATTGGCAATTATTAAAGACGATGATTGTCGGGCTTTTAACAACGCTGCAGGTAGGTCTTTTGAATGGGAACATTCAAAAGGCGATGTCTCTTCTTCAATACAGATAGATACTGCTACATATCAGAAATTGTCCGGCTTATATGTCAAGGATTTGGAAAATGCCTCAAAAGAAATACTTGAGAAAATCGTTTGCAAGTTGGATTTTGATTATACCATGCCCGTTGGCAAGCTCGAAGAGAGCCTGACTCTGACTATTCCTGTACAAAGTGATACGTTTGAAGCAAATACCCTGTATCGCATAGGCATATACGAATATGACAAACTCCCGTCATCCAGTTATGATTGGGCAGTATTTGCTTTTTTTGAC